>NZ_CP095067.1 GCF_022921055.1 Hymenobacter volaticus | reverse complement strand
CCTGC
The DNA here is from genome assembly GCF_022921055.1 of Hymenobacter volaticus. Lineage (GTDB taxonomy): Bacteria > Bacteroidota > Bacteroidia > Cytophagales > Hymenobacteraceae > Hymenobacter > Hymenobacter volaticus. The sequence goes on along the minus strand of NZ_CP095067.1, from coordinate 147,283 downwards.
CAGTAATTGCGGCCGGTGGCCTCATGGATGGCGCCGATCTGGCGGCCGTCCTGCGCGCGGGGGCGGTAGCCGGGCAATTCGGCACGGCCTTCGTGGCCTGCCCCGAATCTGCCGCCTCGGCCGCTTACCGGGCCGCTCTGCTGCAACAGCCGCCGCTGCCTACAGCTCTTACCACTGTTATCTCCGGTCGGCCGGCGCGGGGTCTGGTCAACCGCTTTATGCAGGACATCGACCAGCCGGGCCGCCCTCCTGTTGCGGCTTATTCGCGCGCGTTTCAGGCGGGCAAAGCCCTGGTGGCGGCCGCTCAGCAAGCAAACGAACCGGGCTTTGCCGTACAGTGGGCAGGTATGGGCGTGGGCCGGGCGCGGGTGCTGCCTGCAGCCGAGCTGGTCCGCACGCTGGCCCTGGAACTACATCAGGCCCTAGCCTAATGATTCACCACGCCGAACTACAGGCGGTTAATAAGCTTAATGCGCAAGGTTAGAAGCCAGTACACCCCGTACAAAATACCGTGGGAGCTGGCGCCTCAACGGAAACTGTGTACCTGCTCGAAAAGCGGTAAACAGGCCATAATTCGTCGTAATCAACCAGTTCTTAGCCTCTACGATTTACGGCAGGCCAGAGGGGTCATGCCGGTCTGTTTCTTGAAAAAATTGTTGAAGTAGGTGGAGTACGCAAAGCCCAGGCAGTAAGCAATTTCCGCCACGCTCCACGTAGTGTGTTGCAGTAGAGCTTTGGCCTCGTCGGTGATGCGGCTGGTGATGTGCACGCTCGTGGGCTTGCCGGTGACTTCTTTTACGGCTTTGTTTAGGTGGTTGACGTGTACGGCCAGTCGGTCCGCAAACTCCTGCGCTGTTTTTAGCGGCAGCGTTTGCTCGGGACTTTCCACCGGAAACTGCTGCTCCAACAACTCCAAGAACTGGGCAGTAAGGCGGGCGGCAGCGTTTTTATACTGAAGAAAGGCTTCTGCAGGCTGCAGATGCAGGACCTCGTGAATTGCAAGCTGGAGGTAAGTGCGAATCAGCTCGTCCTTGAAAGGATAGTCGGCTTCCTGCTCGGCCAGCATTTTCTGGAAAATGCAGCTCATAAAAGGGACTTGATCCTCCCGAAGTTGAAAGAGCGGGGCACTCCCAATTTTAAACAAGGGCGACTGCTGCAAGCTTTCCGACCGGTCGATCGACGTGATAAATTCTTCGGTAAAAAGACAGATATACCCGTGTCGGAGGTCCGCCAGCATTTCCATGGAATAGGGAATGTGCGGATTGAGGAAGAGCAAGTAGGTGCCGTCGAGTTCCCAGCTTTGGTGGCCGTAGTGCAGCCGAGCTTTGGTCGTCATCAGGATGACCTTGTAGTAGTCGCGCCGACTAAAGTGGGGCTTAGTCGTGCAAGGCTGATCGACTGCATAAATCTTGAAGCCTTTCAGCTTAAGATCTTGGGTGGTCAACTTAGCGGGCGAAACAGCAGTGGAACTTAGCATAAAGCAAAACTACAAAAATCAAGCAATCCACATTGTCGGTTGAGTTGCGAGCCAATGCGTTTTCAGAGGTCCGGCTAACAGGATATTAAAGCCAACAGACCGACGAATATGTTCGTCGGGCTGTTGGCTTAGTGAGCACTTTACGCAGGGTTGCCGCTCAAGCGGCGGGTAGGGAGCCTCGTTATGGGAATGGGACTAGTCAGGAGCGGCATGATCAGCTCGATCACGCCGGGTACGCTGGGATGCGTTGGGTGCGCGGCTGCGGCTTCGTAATTAAGCCAGCCGGCTACCACCAAGACTGCATCTGGGTCTTCGGCTTGCTGGAAGATGTTGTAATACAGACAGCCGGATTCGCCGCGGACGGGTTCTACAAGTTGGAGCAGAAGTTCCTGCACTTGCGCGCGGTGCTCAGGCTTGCTCTGAAGAGTCGCAATGAGGTGACGTTCGGCAGATTTATCGGCGGCTGGCATACAAAAAAAGGGCGTTGCTGTCGGGATTAGGGCTATTTCTTACGCAACCGTAAGCACTATTTTACCCTGAATGTGTCCTTGAGCGGCTCTTTCGTGTGCCTTCTGAGCCTCAGCCAGCGGGAATGTGCTATCGATGGCAACGCGGACCGTGCCCGCGTCTAGCAAACGCCCGAGTTCGGCGAGTTGGGAACCGTTCGAGCGCACTTGGGTCATCGAGACTGTGATGCCTAGCTTTGCGGCTTCCTCGGCATCGGAAAAGCCTAAGAACACTGGGAACAACGCTCCACCCTGCTTGAGCACGCGCAAGAAACGACCGGTGGTATGGCCGCCGAGGGTATCGAGGACGAGGTCAACGTTGCGGGCTACGTCCTCGGGTGAGGTCTTGGTATAATCAATGAATTCATCGGCGCCTAACTCGCGCGGGAATGCCTCATGCTTGCCCGATGCCACCGCAATAACGTGTGCCCCTTGCCATTTAGCGAGCTGTACTGCCAAGTGCCCCACGCCGCCTGCAGCGCCGTTGACGAGCACCGTCTTGCCGCTAAGTGGTACCGGGCGATGCAATTCCGGCTGGAATGGGTTCGGGGCTTGGTGCCCTAGATCGATTAAATACTGCCACGCGGTAAGCCCGGCCATCGGCGCCCCGGCGGCGTGGACGTGGCTAATGCTCACCGGCTTGTGGGCCAGGTCGGACGCTGGCGCCGCGATATATTCGGCATAGGCCGCTGCTCCCTCGAAGTTCGGAAAGCGAATCATGCCAAATACTTCCTCACCGACGGAAAAGCCCTGCACATCCTCCGCAACGGCCACGACGACACCCGATATGTCCGACCCCGGAATAACGGGCAAGGGCACCGGCGGCCGCCATTCGGGCGGGAGCATCATATAGCCGTCGCGCAGGTACCAGTCGGGGGGATTGATGCCCACGGCGTGCACACGAACGATTACCTCCCCTAGCTTCAGTTCGGGAAATGGTACTTGCTCGTATTGCAGCACTTGCGGCCCTCCGAACTCATGCAGGCGTATCGCCTGCATGGTGTCTGTCGGCCACGCCGTTGCCTTTGAGGGCGTAGAGCCTGCTTTTTCAACTTCATATTGCTGATTGCAGGGTTGTTCGGGAATTGAATACCCGGCCTCTTTTGCTTTAGTTGACATGCTAATTCGTATTGGTTGAAGAATAGAATCGTCACAATTTTCATCGGTTTGCTGCCGCTTAAGCGCGCCTTCTTCGGTGGTAGCTTAAAGCGCTACGCTTCTCGAAATCCAGCTCGCTAGCGCCGTTTTAGCCCGGTGCAATTGACTCTACAAAGGTTCTTGTTCCCGGCAGCAGGAAAAAATGTGATTCAAGTCAAAGAGTATGAATATCACGCAAGTGGTGCTCTATTAAGAACCTGCTTGTGCGAATTGCATTTGGCGCCCTATCTGGGGTGGAAGCGGACGTAGGTTGCCATCCTAAGCTTAGCGATCAGCCTGCCTACCGAATAAGGATTGACGATGGCGCCCTTCGGGCTGGTACCCGGCACCCGGGCACATTCCTTGCATTCAAGATCGACGATAGACTGGCTGAATTTCTCCGTCGGCGAAAGCCAAGCCGAGCCGGTTTAATGCCTTGACGGGCATCACGATCAGGGTGCGATGATTAGTAGCAACAGATAAGTTGCTTCGTCGGGAAATGGCCTTGCCGTCGGCGACAAGCTGTTCGGCAACTGCGCGTTACGAGTGAGGGCAGATTAACTTAAAATTCAGTGCTAGCACTGACCCCATACGCCCGACAACCTTTTTCCTTCGCAGAAGCCAGGCTTTGCATCGCGCAAGAGAGAGGAGAACATGGGGGATCTGGCGAGCTGCTTTTATGCTACTGGCAGCATCTTTCCAGGCTGGTATCAGGCGCACGGTGTCAACCTCTGGAAAGAGGCCTTCACGCAATGAAAATAGATTTCAAAATGGAGGGGGGCTTTGCATTTCTGCCCGCACTCAACAAACCCGTCACTATTGACACCACCCAACTTGCTCCGCATGTAGCCAAGCAACTAGAGTTTCTTGTGCGGGAGTCCCGCTTTTTCAATCAGCCGGCCCAAACCCGTACGGCGGCCAAGGGAGCGGCCGACTACCAAACTTATACACTCACTATCGAGGACGGCCCCCGAGCCCACACCATTCAACTAACCGACCCAATTGCGGACGCGAACCTGCAAGGGCTCGTGGCTCACCTTCGAACGATGGCCCAGCCATCAAAATGATCAGGGAAGAAGCCCCTTTTTATGTATGGTTTAATCTTAAACTAAAAAACCCATGAGCCAGCATCAACATGCTTGCACCAATGGCAACTGCGTTTGCCACGTTATTCCACCGTATGTGCTCGAGAGTATTGCCCGGAATGGCAACGAAGAGCAACGCCAACGGGCATTGCGAACCCTCGAGCAAGACACCCTCCTACGGGCGCAGCGAGTGACGCAACTACGCCAGAACAACAGCAACAATCTAACAGCAGGTGCTTCTCTCGCCTCGGAAACTCCGCACAAAACCCGGTTGATTCACAACGCAGAGAATATGACGGTTTTGCCCGGCACCTTGGTCCGGAAGGAAGGACAAGGCTCTAATGGCGACGTGGCCACCAATGAAGCCTACGATGGTTTTGGCGCCACTTTCGATTTGTTCTGGGATATCTACAAGCGGGATTCCATCGACGGACAAGGCATGAACATGAGTGCGACCGTCCACTATGATTACCGGTACAACAATGCGTTTTGGGATGGTGCCCAAATGGTGTTCGGCGATGGTGACGAATTCATCTTTAATCGGTTCACCCTCGCCATCGACGTTATCGGGCACGAGTTGGCACACGGCGTAACCGAACACACTGCCGGGCTCGAATACCATGACCAGCCTGGGGCGCTCAACGAATCCATCTCGGATGTTTTCGGCTCTCTCGTCAAGCAGCGGGTTCTGAACCAGACCGCCGATCAGGCGGATTGGCTGATTGGGGCTGGCTTGTTTACGTCCAGCATCAAAGGCGTGGCGCTACGCTCGATGAAAGCGCCAGGCACTGCCTACGATGATTGGCTGGTGGGCAAAGATCCGCAGCCCGACCACATGAGCAAGTACGACACCACCACCAGCGACAATGGCGGGGTGCACATCAACTCAGGCATTCCCAATAAGGCGTTTTACTTAGCGGCCACGGCCATTGGGGGGAAAGCCTGGGAGAAAGCAGGCCACATCTGGTACCAGGCCTTGATAGACCCACGACTAACCCCCACAGCTCAGTTTCAGGACTTTGCCGAACTCACGGTGGAAATGGCTGGCAAGCTCTACGACGATACCATCCAACAAGCCGTGCTCAAAGCGTGGAAAAGCGTGGGCATCAACGTCGTACTCCCGAGCAGCCAGCCTTGCCGTTCACGGTGGCCAGCACCAAGGACGGCATGTGGGATCTGTTTTGCATTGGGGCCGATAATGCCCTGTGGCACAATTACCAGATGCGTGCCGGAGCAGGCACTAACTGGAGCGGCTGGAAATCATTGGGAGGACAGGTCAAGCAATTCTCCATTTCGCAAAGTCAGGACGGAAGATTGGAAGTATTTAGCTTAGGCAAAGACAAAGCCTTTTGGCACATCTCGCAGCAAGCCCCCGGCGCCGATAACTGGAGCAACTGGCAGTCGCTTGGGGTACCGGCCGCGGGGACTCAGGGTGCTTCCACTAAAGTGCGACAACGCCAGGAAGTTGCTAGCAATTCAGAAGATGTGGTTTCGCTTAATCTGCAGCAGAGCACCGAGCAGATGATGAATGGCGCGGCCATAAACAATTGATAACGCAGGGCCGGTAACCGTCTCAGCTTAGACTTGAAACACTACACCCGTCAAGACGGCCACGATTTAGGTGGTTGTCTTGACGGGTGTAGTGTTTCAAGCCGAGCGACTTATTCAGCAACTGGGAAAATAGCATCCAAGCGCTGGCAAAAAGAGAAGAAAGTCGGCTTAAGGCAGAGTGAAGGAAAAGTCGGCGCTGACCAGATTAGCTGTCAGGCCAGTGTTCTGGCGGTAATAGGCATAGCGGATATCCAGGGCCTTGAACTTGGCCACGCGGCCCCCAAACGGAGTTTTGAAGCGTCCGATGCCGTACACTGGGGAGTAGCGCAGCCCCAGGCCGAGCTTGTTGGCCGAAAAGCTAGCCAAATCGTAGTCGGAGGTGTAATACAGGTCGGTGGTGCTGTGCTCTAGATAGGGAGCAAAGTAGTTGGCCGCCGTCTGAGTGTGGTAGCGGTAGAAGGGATAGAGCACGAAGAAGGGCGTCAGCTTCACCGGCGTTTCCAGCTCCACGGTGTGCGCCCTAATCCCGAAGTTGTCGTTGTAGAAGCGGTAGTAGGCGCGCAGCTGTACCAAATCGGTGGCATAGTAATTCAGGCGCAAGCCTACCGGATACTTATAGCGCTGGCGGGGCAGCAACTCGGTTTTGGCCGTACCCAATTCCCCACCAGTTTCGCGGAAATACACCCGGTGGAAAGGCGTGCTCAGCAACCCGCGCTGGGCTACCAGCTCAGTGCTAACGGCCGCTTGCAGGCGCTGAGTAAGCACCTGTGAGTACACCAGGTTTAAGTTGTAGCTCTGGCGCGTGTCGTAGCCCGAGCCGTGCTCCTCGGCGCCGGGGTTGGCCCGCAGTTCCACCGGCCTAATCAGGGTAGCACGGTCGAAGAACGCTTGCCCAGCCACGCTCAACTGCCGGTTGCCATCAAGCGAGGTGCGAGCCCAGGAGCCAGTGATATTAAACGAGAGGTAATCGTATTCCTTGGAGAAGCCGCCACCTACCCCTACCACCGTGCGCTTGTCGGCCAGCTGGCGCGAGTAGCCAAAGTCCGCGTGGAAGCGCGTGTCGCTGCTGGAAGGCGTTGACAGCACGTAGTCGATGCGGTCGGTGGAAGCCGAGGAGTAGTAATCCAAACCCACGTTGGCCGACAGGCGCGATACCGAATCCAGCGGTACGTTCAGGATAATGGTGGGCGTCAGGTCGGTGAGCTGCTGCGTGCCGATGCCGCCCTCCACAGCGCCGTGGTTGCCGTCCTGCTCGTAGTAGCTCATCAGAATATTCAACTCCGTTTCCCCATGGTTGCTGGGATTTGGCGGACTCGGAGCCGTGGTGCTAGGCGCGCCGTAGCCATCTACGCGGTTGGGCGTGGGCGTAGCCTGCGCCCGCGCCAAAATGGGCACGGCGGCTAGCAGTAGAGCCAGCAACGCGCGAGGAAAAGAAAGATAAGAAGAGTAGCTCATGCGCAGTACAGGCCGTTAGTTGCAGCCGCAGCCGCCCCGACCTTGCCGCCGTTGGCGCCACCCGCGCCTTCGCGGTAGCTTTCAAAGTTGGTTTCGTAGGTTTCGATGCGCTTGTTCGCTAGTTGCATGTCCTCGTCGTTGAGGTAGGCCTTTTGGTAGGCCGCTACCGATACGCAGCTACTCAGGCCACTGCCGCTGCCCAGCAGCAACAGCGCGCCCAGAACAAGCCGGAATCGGATTGGAGTGGTAGTCATAAAATCAAATCAGGGTTTGGCCGCGGCGGCCGCAGGTGGTTGACTGGAATAATAGCGCACTTGCATGCCCTTAGACGTGAGCGTGTGGCCGTCGTCGGTGATAAGCGTACAATCGACGCCCTTGAGTTTGTTGATAAAGGCTAGGCCCGCCTCCGGTCCTTTCACGAACACAACCTCGTCGAGCCCATCTGCCAACTCTACGTCGGGACAGATAATGGTCACCGACTTCAAGCCCGTGGACGGGTAGCCGGTGTGCGGATCGATGATGTGGCCGTACACCTTGCCGTGCACCGTGAAGTACTGCTCGTAGTTGCCAGCTGTCACCACGGCCACATCCGTCACGTCGAGCCAGGAGTTGATGCCGCCGTTTGGGTGCTTTGGGTCGCCAATAGCCACGCGCCAGAGCGAGCCATCGGCCTGCCGCCCCAGCACGATACGTCGCCCGAGCCGTTGATGAGTCCACTTTGAATGCCTAGCTGCTTCATCAGTGCTTCGGCCCGGCGCACGCCATAGCCTTGCAGGATGCCGGCCAGATTCAGGCGCATGCCTTTTTCTGCGAGCATCACGGAATGCGCAGCCGGATCGAGCTGCACCTTGCGGTAGTCGATGCGCGCCACCGAAGCTTTCACCACTTCCGGCGCGGGCAAAGCAGCATGCTCCTGCCGGTCGAACTGGTAAATCTTTTCTCCACCGGCGAAGGTGATGTCGAAAGCCCCATCGCTGAGCGCCGAGAGCTTGAGCGTGCGCTGAATCAGATCGTATACTTCCTGGTCGACGACCACCGGCTTGATGCCCGCGTTGCGGTTGATCTGGGTTACCTGTGAAGTGGAATCCCAGTAGGAAAACAGCCGGTCAATACGTTGTGCTTCCTGAATACCGGCCCGCACGGCGCGCCAACCAAGGGAGTCGTCGGTGGCTACCGCCGTGAAGGTGAAGTGGGAACCCATCAGGTGGGCGGCGCGCATGTAGTTGCGCGGCGGGCGCGGCTGCGCCAACGGGGCCTGCGCCCACCCAACTTCCGCCATTCCCAAAAGCAATAAGCTCAGTAGGCAAGCTGGTGCCAGCCTAGCCACCGAACGGCTGAAAACGAGTTGGACCCAACGCATAGCTTAGCGTTTGGTCAATAGTTGGGAGAGGTAGGCGTCGTAAGCGGCGGGGCCGCCGGGGCGGTAGCCGGTTTTGGCTAGCACCTTACCTTCGGGCGAAAGCAGCAGCACCAGCGGGAACGAACCTTCTTTATTCAATTGGGCCGCGGCTTGTTCGTTGCGCTTGGTTTGCTCGGCCGGGAGCTTGTTTTTCTTGCTGCGCGGGAAATCGAAGCGGGCCAGCACCAGCTTGTCTTGGGCGTAGCGCTGAAACTCGGGCTGGTCGAACACCTCTTGCTTGAGCATAATGCAGGGCTTGCACCAGTCGGAGCCGGAGAAAACCGCCAGCACGGGTTTATTGGTGGCTTGCGCCTGTTGCAAAGCCTGGGGGAGGTCGGTGTTCCAGGTGAGGGCCGGGGTCTGGGCCTGCACGCCCACAATAGGCAGTAACAGCAGTAGGCAGAACAAGAGAAAGCGCATGGCGAAAAGTTCGGGGTAAGGTTAAAGCCGAATTAAAGCTATAAACCGTGCTACCCTACGCAGGTGGTTCCGAAGCGGTGGTTTCTTAAGCAACTCTTAAGAATCGGCGTAGCCCGTCGCGCATAGCGCAGCCCTGGTTTGCGTCATCCTATAGTGCTTTAAGGTTTTGATTACCAGCTCGCCCCAAGCCGAACATCCCCCGCACCATCAGCACGAATAGCTGGTGGAAGTAGCTTAAGATTCACTTAAAATGCGGCTTCTACGAGGCCAGACAGCATCTTCAAGCGAGCAATGGCGTTAGGGTTCGTAGATTTTATGCCAGTTGGCTGCGCGTCACTCGCATTTTCTCCCCTGCCCCACCCGCTATGCGCATTTTACTGATCGAAGACGAGCCCGGCATTGCCCGCTTCCTCAAGCAGGGTTTAGAGGAAGAAGCCTACACCGTGGACGTAGCCGACAACGGCCTGGCCGGCCTTGCCCAGGCCCTGACCCAGCCCTACGACCTGCTGCTGGTAGACTGGATGCTGCCCGGTCTGACGGGTCTGGAGGTGTGTCGGCAGCTGCGAGCCGGGCACCGCGCGGTACCCCTCATTTTCCTGACGGCCAAAGACACCGTGCAGGACACCATTGCCGGGTTGCAGGCCGGGGCCAACGACTACATCAAGAAGCCGTTTCACTTCGACGAGCTGCTGGAGCGCATTCGGGTGCAGCTGCGCCCCGGCCAGCTTCTACTGAGCAGTTTGCGGTGGGCCCCATCCGGCTCGACGTGGCTACGCACCAAGTGTTTCGCTCCGACGAAGAAGTAAACCTCACCCAGAAGGAATTTGCTTTGCTGGAATACCTGCTACGCCACAAGGGCAAAGTTTGCCGCCGCCAGAGCATCATCGAAAACGTGTGGGACATCCACTTCGAGTACAACACGGGCGTGATTGACGTGTACATGAACGCGCTGCGCAAAAAGCTGCGTTTGAGCAAGGACGAAGACTACCTGCAAACCATTCGCGGCATTGGCTATGTCGCCCGCGACTAGATGACGTGGACTTTTAAAAACCGAATTGCCTTGTACTACATGCTGGCAACGGCCGCGCTGGTAGCTGCCGCCTATCTGGTGGTATTCGGGGTGGTTCGGCACCAAGTGTATGCCGACTTGGACGCCAAGCTGCGCTACGAAGCCGCTAAACATGTGGGGGAAGTCAGCATTATGGGGCCGCAAATCCGCTTTTCGCACAAAGGTGAGTGGGAGGAGCGGGAGCATCAGGAGGTGCAAGTCGACCCAGTATTTGTTCAGATTACCAACGGGCAAGGTCAACTCATGGACCGCTCCCCTAACCTCAAAGCCGACCAGCTTATGTTCAATCCCCTCAACGAGCGGGAGCTGCTTAATGCTGAACTACGGGGCAAGGCCATTCGGCAAGTACAGGTGCCCATTCTAGCGCAGGGGCGGCCAGTGGGCTACCTAGTGGCTGCTATTTCTTCCGAAGCAGCCCAGCACGTGCTTCGCAGCCTCGAAACTGCATTGCTGCTTTCATTTCCGGTGGTGCTGCTTGCCTTGTTCGGCAGTGCGCGGCTGCTGGCCGGGCGCAGTATCCAACCCATCGTGCAGATTACCGACACCACCAACCGCATCACCCGAGACAACCTGGCCGAGCGGGTCCCCCTTCCCGCCCGAGCCGACGAGTTGCACACCTTGGCCAGCGCCATCAACGGGCTGCTTGGCCGCGTCGAGCAGGCCGTTGAGCGCGAAAAGCAGTTCACGGCCGATGCTTCGCACGAGTTGCGCACCCCGCTGGCCGTGCTCAAGGGCACGTTGGAAGTGCTGGTGCGCAAGCCCCGCACTCCGGATGAATACGTGGCAAACATCCAGCTAGGTATCCGCGAAATCGACCGCCTCACCCACTTGGTGGACCAGTTGCTACTCATGGCCCGCTTCGAGAATCACGCCAAGGGCCTGAACCGGCAGGAGCTATCGGTGCTTAGCTGCGTGCACGATGTGCTCTACCGGCTCCGGGCCGACTTGGAAACCAAGCGCATCCGCGTGGACGTGGAGGACGAGGATACACTGCCCGTGCTAACCGATCCGTACCTGGTGGATTTGATTCTGGATAACCTGCTCTCAAACGCGGTGAAATATTCGCCGGCTGGCTCCACCATTACCGTCAGGCTGGCTTCCGTAGTCGGCCGTTTACACTGTACCGTAACCGACCAAGGCATTGGCATTCGCTCTGAAGACCAAGGCCGCATCTTCGACCCCCTTTACCGCTCCGATGCCTTGCAGCACAAACACATTGGGGGTACCGGCCTAGGGTTATCCATCGTAGCCAAAGCCTGCGCCCAGCTGAATATCGAGCTGATGGTGCAAAGTAAGCTCAACCAAGGCACGACGTTTACGCTGCTGTTTCCAGCCTAGCCCGTCAATAAGAATACCCCTGCGCCTGCTTGCCACTAGGTGCTCTTGGCACCTTGCTCGTGTAGAAGGGGCATATCTGGAATATTAGCTCAGACGGACTCCTTTTCCTTTGCTTGCTGAGCCGCATACGCTTGCACATTCCGCTCCACTTCTTGGGCGTGGTTACGAATCGAGATGCCAACAAAGACGGCAAGGCCAAGGAGCATAATCAGCATGACGAGTAGTAACGTTTCCATGAGCAGAGGTGTGTTGCGGGAAAAAGAGCGGAAAAAGTAGCACCGAAACACGGGCGAGTGCCCATGTCCCGGTACTTCAAATTAGAACTCTTTTTTTGGAATCGTTTCTCTTCCACCAAAAGCACGCTAACTTCTTCGTTTAAAGCGGTTTCGGTTAAGGTTGTCCCGCGCAGATTGTCACTGGCAGCCAACCCAAAGCAGGTGCCTGCCTTCGCTTATGGAAAGAAAAGCTTCTCGCTGTTCGATGTGCTTCTTGCTGTATACTTTATTTTCAGATACACATTTGCTCAAGACGACAACCAGCGGCAAACGATAGACTATCAAGTTGAAAAGATGCCAAAGCGCTTCAATTAGTTAGTTGATACTGCTTCGGTGTCACCCCGTAAATCTGCTTGAAAGACTGAATAAAGCTGGATAGGTTCTCATAGCCCAGCTCATCGTAGATCTCGCTCACTTTGCGGTCCTCTTGTCGGAGCAACTTAGCGGCACGGTCCATCCTTTTTTCCAGTAGCCATCTATTGGGGCTGGTGCCATACAGGCGGGCAAACCTGCGCTTGAACGTAGACAAACTCATGTTACAGAGAAAGGCAAGCTCTTCTACTGTGGTCGGGCTGCCAATATGAGAGGTAACAGCTTGCCGAACCAGTAATTCGTCGCTGGCCTCGTAGCCCATGCTACGGAGTTGCTGGATTTGTCCCGGATAATGCTCCGCCAAGTATAAGAGCAACTCTTCCAGCTTTACCTGCCGCAACGCGTGATTAATGGGTTTAGCGCCGCGAAGTAGGTAATCCAGCGAACAAGCAAAATTTACCAAGAACTCATCCTTTTCAAACAACAGGAAGGGCTGGCTAGCGGCCTGCTTTTGTTGTCTACCAAGCCAGGCAGCATGCCGACCGAAAAAGTCAGTTAGCAGTTGCTGGTCAAACAAAAGCATAAGACTATGGTAGTTCGCATCTTGGCCAGCGACTTTCTCACTCATGAGGCAATTTCCAGCCGCTAGCATTACAAACTCGTGTGGCCTTACGGTGACCTGTGCGCCCGCAAAATGCACTGTTTTTTCGCCCTCAAGCAAAAAGGTGAACATATGCTGCGGCAGCATTACCCTTGTTCTGGCAGCTGGCTGCTGCGTGCGGTAACGAAGCAGCGAAATAGACTTGTCTTCTGGCTTCACGGCTGATAAGGAAACAGATTCATTCATGAGACGGGACGGCAGCTGATAAGTGAATGACAGCAAAGCAGACGTGCTCTGCGGGGCAAAAGACCACGAGCTGCGAGTTTTACTTGAAGCCACCTTCGGGAGGTGCCTACAGCTCATGCTGATTCGCTGGCATCTACCGCGGGTGGCTTCATCTTTAAGCTATCCGCTAGCGCTGAAACCAATACATGGCCGGATAACCTAGCCCTTTTCTAATAACACTCATTTGCCCGATGTGAAAAGCTTCGTGCAACACAATCGAAGTTAGCAAATCCTCCACGGTACTCCCGCCAGTGGGGCCTGTAAGCGGAATCTGCGTCCGCAAGACATGCTCATCGGCTGTTTCCAGAGCCTTGATAAACGCCTTGGAACACGCTGTCCATGCCGCGGTACATTCCGCCAAGCTAGGGTATGCCATATTTCTATCGAACGCCCTAACGCTTGGCGGCGGCAAGGTTTGGTCTACAAAGGTGTCTAGGTAGCGGAAGGGCTCCACTTGCTTTCCTAACCGAGTGATGTTCCGGCCTCGCATAACCAGCAAGTGACCGGCCAGCCATTCCAGGCTATTGGTGTTTTCGCTTAGTACGTGGCTGCCATCTTCGGGCCGGATACCGTCCAAGACCGAGACGTACCAGTCCGTGAGCAGGCGAAACTGCCGCACCATTTGTTCGGTCGTCGTCATACGTTTCTGCTGATTTACTGCTTCTGGCCGTAAACAAGCAGCGACGCTTTAGCCAAGGTTGCAAAGTGCAGGTTGAATCCAACGTAAGCCGGTGTCGCGTTTCGATCTAATTCCAGTTTGTGGCGGAGCGCATAAACCGTAATCAGGTACCGATGAGCCGGGCCGTCGTTTGGGGCAGCGCCCACATAGCCGGGCGCCCCGGCATCGGTGTTGCTTTGCACTGCTTCCGCAGGCAGCAGGTTCTTACTTGGGTCGCCAGCTCCGGCCACTAATGCGTGGGTAGTGGGCGGGAGATTGAAAACGACCCAATGCCAAAAGCCGCTGCCGGTCGGCGCATCCAGGTCGTAGATTGTTACCGCAAAGCTCTGGGTTTCGGCAGGCGCATGCTCCCAATAAAGCTGCGGAGACTGGTTGTCACCCGTAAACCCCATCCCGTTGGCATAGTGCTGAGCGGTCAGCTGACCGCCAAGCTCCGTGCTTTTCAAGGTAAATGTTGGTGTTGGTGCTGCTGCCCGGCCGGCCATTTCCGCGGCGGCTGTTGCCATGCTTACTGTTGTCATCTTCGTTTTTCTTTTGGTTGAAGGATGAGGCAAAGGTCATGGCAAAGACCACCCGTCCTTGATAGCCAACCGGTCAGAAAGTAAGGCTAAACGTTCAATGTGAAAAACCAAGCGGAATCGGCTACTAGGCGGACGTACTTTCCCTTAATATCCAATAGGGTGAATAGGCTGTTCACTAAAACCACCGTTTTCGTTCGTAAAATGGCCTATTAATATCAGAATGAAGCAGCTTGCCTGGCAACCCGTAAAGACTGCTGATCCTTTTTCCCCTCGATAACTATGGCCCGTAGCCAGCACCTGCTCCTCGTTCTTTTCGGGTTCATCCTGAGCCATCAACTAGCAGCCCAGGGCAGCCAGTCGACCCCTAATGTCTCATCGGCCTCTGGTGATAGTTGGGCTCAACTTTCCGCGGATGCGCTGCACACTGGCAAGCCAGCCTGGCGGCCCATGCTGACGTACGTGGCGGCTCTGCATCAAAAGGCAACTCACCCCGCGGCTTGGCCCTTCGACTACGAGTGGGAGGACCTGGGGCCCGGCTACGTGTACGGCAATGCGTTCGGCCATTGGGATGTGGTCCATGAGAGTATCGATGTGCTTCCGTCCTACCCCACGCACGCCCTGCACCAATTGCTGAACGACATCAAAAACCAGGAGCCCAACGGCTTGGTGCCGGGTTCCATCTACATGCCCGGCGGCCTAGCCAAACGCGATTCGGTTAGCTGGAACAAAACGACGCAGGGCCACCCACCGTTGTGGCCGCTGGCCGTGCAGGAATACCTCAGCGTCACCCACGACAGCACCGTCCTGAAAACGTTTTACACCCCGTTGATTCGACAGATTACCTGGTTTGAAAACAACCGAAAGGCGGTGGGCGAGGGCTTTTTTTACAACGATATTCTCCTCAAAAAATGGGAAAGCGGCGTCGACGAGGGCATTCGCTTTGACGAGGTGGCCAAAGGAGCCTTGGCGTGCGTGGATGCTACCAGCCACGTGTATACCCTCTACCAAGTGGCCGCGCAGTGGGCCCACCTCCTCGGTCTGGACGCCACGTATTATGAATTGCGGGCGCAGCAACTACGCGCCTTCATCCAAACCAGCCTCTACGTCCCGGCCGACGGCATGTTCTATGATAGCTGGGCGGTGCAAGATGCCAAACTGCGCACCTTGCCTTTCGAGAGCATGTGGCCGTTGGTGAGTGGCGCGGCCACCCAGGCGCAAGCCGACCGCTACATCAACTCGTATCTACTGAATGAGTCGGTTTTCTTGACGCCGCATCCCGTGGCGACGGTTGGGCGGAAAGACCCGAAGTTCGAGCTGCGGATGTGGCGCGGACCCGCGTGGAATAGCATGGCGTATTGGGCCGCCCGAGGCTGCCTTAACTACGGGCGCAAAGACGCGGCGAAACTGATTCTGGAGAAGGCCCTCGACGACTCGGCCAAGCAATTCAAACGCACCGGTACCATTTGGGAGTTCTACCACCCATTAGGCGGGAAGCCCGAGCAGTTACAGCGCAAGCCAACCAGCAAATACAACGTGCCGTGTCGGGATTACCTGGGGCATAATCCCCTACTCGCCATGGCCCGGTTGTATGATGCCATCAAGTGAGGTGGTCGGAGGAATGACCGTAGTGGAACGACTGCCGGAATCCCAGTGGAGAAGCTGGTTTTGCTCTTGAACAGCCAAGCAAACGACTGCGGATGTTCAAAGCTCAGAGGCAACTAGTTAGTTGGTCAGCGCTGGGTACTGATGGAGGAAAGTGGGGTGCTCGGCCTGGCGCAGGAGGAAGTCGGCCACGTCGGCGCGGGCTATTTTACCGACTTTCATACCAGATGTCAAGTTAGGTAGCACGCGGTAAGTGCCCGTTTGGGGGTCATTAGTCAGTATACCGGGCCGTACTATTTCCCATTGCAGACTGCTGTGCGTGAGCATTTCCTCTAGCCGGGTTTTATCGATGTACTCCTGCTTAAGAAACAACTGAATAACCAGCCGCATAAACCAACCCAGGAAGGCGGCGCTGGCTCCGGCACCGAAGCCGGTGAGCACCAGCACGGGCGCGGTTAGTGGGGCGGAAGCCGTAGCCTCTAGCAGCGCCCGGGCCGTGTCAGTGAAAAGCGGAGTCGCATTCTTTTTGGTGGTACCCACGGTGACAAGCACCGCCTCAGCCCCGGCCAACACCCGGCCCAAGTCGGCGGCGGAGGTAGCGCTGCCAATTGCTTTGGTCAGACGCGGATGGTTGGGCAGCGTGCCCGTTGTGCGCGAAAGGGTGGTAACATAGTGACCCTTGGCCAGAGCCTGCTGTACAGTCAGCAACCCTACCCCCGACGAGGCGCCAATAACAGTGATATGCATGGTATAGCGACCGGATTACATTGTGGCAGCAATCCGCGACTGCTGAAATTGGGTTGCTAAGCCGGGAGCCGTTACCAATAAGCTATCGGCCTCCCAGTGCCAGGGCTGGCCGTCGGCGGTGACCACATCGGCTCCGGCTTCGCGGGCGATAAGCAGGCCCGGCAGCCAGTTTTCCACGTCGCGCCCCTCTTGGTAGAAGACGTCGAGCCGCCCGGCCCCAACGTAGGCCAATTGCAAACCATGCGGTCCATAATTGCGCACCACCCCAAACGTGCGCAGCAGGTCGGTGATGCCGAGGCTAACGCGGGCCAGCAGGCCGGGGTCTTCCGCTAAGCCATGCGAATGCTCGAACACGGCCACGGTAATTGCTGCGTCACGTTTGGTGCTAGGGCGCAGGGGCGTTTCATTGACAAAAGCGCCACCGTCGGCTTGAGCCCAGAATAGTTCTTTGCTCAGCGGGTCGTAGATGGCCGCAAAGTACGGCTGCCCAGCACGCACCAGCACCAGATTGATCGTCCAGCCGGGCAAATGCTGCAGGTACTGAATGGCGCCGTCCATTGCATCGCAAAGCCAGTACTCGGGCGGGGCTGACTGCTCGCCGGCTGCCAGTTCCGGAAAGTCGGCCGATAGCCAGGGAGTGGCAGGGAAGTCGGCGGCCAGGTGACCTTGTAAAGTGGCCAAGCAGCGGCTTTCTATATTGGCCAGCTGCTCACTAAAGGCAGCCATATTTTGGGGGATGGCCGAGTGGCGAAATTCAGACAAGAACAGGTTGCCGGCGAGGCGGACGGCCTCTAGAATGATTGGGGTGTTGAGGGGCGTTGACATAACAGCAAGAAACGGTAGTTGATGCTGCAAAGGAAACGGGAACACGACGCACGAAAGTAGGCTTACAGGCGGTAATGCTAGTCTTAATCGCGGAATTGGTACCGAAACTGCTGCGGCGTCAAGCCCGTTACCTTCTTAAATAGCTTACCGAAGTACACCGGCTCGTCGTAGCCAAGCGCGTAGCCTATTTCCTTCACGCTCCGGTCGGTGAAGCCTAGCAACCGTTTGGCTTCAAGAATTGCCCGCTGCTGTAAGTGCGCCGACACGGATGTACCCGTCAGGGCCTTGACTGTATCGTTGAGGTGGGCTACCGTTATGTTCAGGGCTGCCGCGTACTGCGCCGGCTGTTTCCACTGCGCGTAGTGCTGCCGCAGCAACTGCTGAAAGGCTCGTTCAATTTGGGGGCCACGGCCTTCCCGTGCGGGAACAGCCGCTGAATCTGGCGTTAGTTGCCCGGCCACCAAGCTGAGAAGGGTTATGAACAGCGTTTGCAGGGTACGCCCACTGTAGGCGTTGGCCAAGTCCGCTTGGCAATCGGTCAACAAAGACAGCAGCGCAACAACCCGTGCGTAAAAAGGACTCTGAGTGTCCAAGGCGTATGGCTGACTGAGGCCTTGTTCTAATATCAATTGAAAATCAGCCTCCAGCAAGCTCGGCTCGAAACTGATACCCCAGCCCGAGGATTGTCGGCGCGAAGCAGTTGATGCACTTGGCCGGGGCAAACAAGCGCCAGCACAGGCCCTCGTAGAGCAACCAACTCGAAGTCGAGGTTGAGTTGCAGCTCACCCTCGATGAGGACTACCAGTAAGTAATGCGCATCGCGGTGCGGGGTGGCACTGTCATGCTCATCGGTAAGCATGGGTTGCTGAAAGTCGCGCACCAGTACCCCTGCCCTAGCCAGCGGCGACAGGGCATAGCTCGGCACGTCTTGAGAGGAAGGTTTGATTTGATGCACGATGGGCGAAGTAGAAATGGGTATCCCTACCAAAGTAAGGTGACTTCAGGTAAAGCAAGCCAGATTTCACCTCTCGACCCCAAGCTCGAAGTGCTGCTTACCTTAGAGTTAACGGCTACTCCAACTCCAATAAAAAAAGGGCAGTACCCGATGGTACTGCCCTTTTACTTAATGCGTTCAGCTAACTGCAGTAGCGCGGTATAGTGCAGGTACGTGAGACATGCCCCCTACCGCAATATCGAGCGGCATATAGCCTGCATCAAGGTTTCTATGCAGTTTATGCTACTTCCTTGCAAGTCTGCAGCTTTGAATACTGCTTGTCAAGAGTGTAACCCTAAGCTTCTAGGATGACACATTAAGCTAGTACCCCGGGTTTTGAACGAGCTGCGGGGAAACATTTAGCGCATTGAGCGGAATAGGGTAGATCTTCGTGTGGTCGTCGGCATCGGCCGCTTTATCCCACCAGGTACTGGTGTTGAATTTACCGAACCGAATAAGGTCGATGCGCCGGCGGCCTTCCCCGATGAATTCGCGGCCCCACTCGTCGAGCATTTCCTGCTCGGTGAGGGTAGCACCTCCGGCCGGATACAGGCTAGCCGAGTTTGCGGGATAATTGCGGCGGCGTACCGTATTGAGCAGCTGCGCCGCAGTTGCGCGGTCACCGGCCCGGAACTTGCACTCGGCCAGCATATACACTATTTCCGCCAAGCGGATTTCGGCGTAGTCCGCCTCTATCTTATTGGGGTCAGTAGATGGATAGAACGGATACTTCACCATGAAGATGCCCGAGTTCTGGTCGGCGTTGTTCATGTCCGACGTTTTGTTGGCCAGCACCTGGTTGGGCTTGGTGTACTTAAACAACCCTACTTGGTCGCGCAAGTACAGCGTGTAGCCGCGGGTACTCTTGACGGTATCCCTGTTGTTGTTGTAAGTGAGGTAGCCTTGCAAGAACATGCCTTCGCGCTTGCTGTTGCCCAGGTTCTTGTAGTTGGGTAAGCGCACATCATCGGCGTACTTCTGAAACTTAACGAAAGGCTTGCCCTGCACGAAGGGGTACTCCCGGTTATCGACGTCGTGGCCCGGCTGCAACGCATACCGGGGGTTGCCGCTGCCGAAGTCCGTGAAGCCCATGTAGCGGATCGGCACGTTGTAGGGAAGGCCCCAGAAGTACATACCCCCTCGTACTGCCAGTGCGAGCGGCCAAACGAGCCTGGGAAGGCAAAAATAGTTTCCGACGACTGATCATTGTTCCAGTCGAAGGGGGCATCCCAGCGGCTCTCAACAGCATAGGAGCCGTATTTACCGCTGATGATATCCTGACACACCGTTGCGCAATCAGCGTAGTGGTCTTGGCCGATGTACACGTTGGCATTCAAGTATAGGCGACCGAGCAGTGCGGCCGCGCCTGCCTTGGTCCAACGCCCTTGAAACTGCGCGGTACCTTGGTCTCCTTTCGCCAGCAAGTCGGGCAGTGCCTCCTTCAGCTCCGTTTCAATGAAGGCGTAAGCTTCTTGGGGCGTCGACTGCGCCGGACCTATTTTTTCGCCTTTTACTTTCGTAACAAGCTGAATATTGCGGAACAGGTCGAGTAAGCGCAGATGATACCAGGCCCGCATAACGCGCAGTTCCGCAATGAGCTGCTTTTGCTCCGCCACAGGCAGATTAAATCGGGCCGGATCAAGAGCCTGGATATCCTCCAGGGAGTTCGTGGCTAAAACGATGCCCTGATTGAGCAGCGTCCAGGTGTCGTTGATGTAGCCTTCCTGTATCGTCCAAGTATGGTAGTGAGCCCGTGCATACTGCCCGCCATCAAACCAGTCGCCCTCCCGGTTAGGCGTCATCAGCTGATCGGCGCTTAGTTCCTGCAACTGATAGGGCGCCCCTTGGATGGTGTTGTAGCCGTGCTCGAACGTGCGCAGAAAAACCCGGTACACGTCATTTTTAGTTTGCAGAAAGTTGTCGGCCGTCGTGCGGTCGTACAGGGTTTCGTCCAGGTCCGTGCAGCTGCTTAGCCCAGCAAGTACCAGTGCCGCCGTAAGGCCGGCGTACGTTTTGATAGATTTCATAGGATGCAGAGAGAGGCGTTTAGAGACCGAACTGAAGGCCAAACAGGACCTGCGTAGTAGAAGGGTAGTACTGGCGGGTACCATTGTTGTCGGAATTGGTGGGGATACCCGGATACAACCCGTTGATGGGGATGATATCGGGGTCACCACCGCTGTAGCCCGTTACCGTCAGGACGTTCTTGGCCGCGGCGTACAGGCGCAACGAGCGGGCGTACTTCGACGTGAATTGGAAAGTATAACCTAAACTCACGTTGTCCAGCTTCACAAAGTCGCCCCGCTCCAGGAAGTAGTCGGACAGCACATTGGTGGTTACACTATTGGTGAGCTTGGCGTACTTACTGCCATCGTAAGCCGAAGTCAGCACGTTGGCGTTGGATTGCGTTGCCGGGGTGCCGATGTAGAACGCCCGGGTGTTGAACACATCAAATCCCAACACGCTCCGAAAGAAAACCGACGCGTCAAAGTTCTTGTAGGTGAACGTATTGCCCAGGCTTAGCGTGTACTTCGGCAAGCCATTGCCCACCACTTGCCGGTCGTCAAGAGTTGCCTGGTTACCCGGCACGATGTTGCCATCCTTGGTATACACCAGCAGGCGTCCGCCGTCGTCAACCCCAGCCGACTTCAGCATGTAGAACGAGCCGACGCGCTGGCCTTCTTCCAGACGCTGCGCAGTGCCAGGCGAGCCGGGGGAAGGCAGGCCGACCACGTACTGAAAGGGTTGGCCCTGGTAGGTGTTGTTGGAAAAGGAAACGAACTGGTTGCCGTTGGTTGCCCCCGCAAAGGAAATGGCGTATTGGAAATTCGGCTTGCTGATGATCGGCGCATTTAGCTGCACTTCTACGCCCGAATTGTCCAAGCTGCCCACGTTGGCATACGTTTGGGTTTGCGTGTTAGGCGCTATTGGCACATCGTAGTTGCCTAGCAGGTCTTTGTTGCGCCGGGTATAATAGTTTACGCTGCCCGTAAGCTTGCTATTGAAGAGGGCAAAATCCAACCCTATGTTGAAGCTCTGCGCTTGTTCCCAGCGCAGGTTATCATTGAGGTTTTGGTTGGGCCCGTACACTTGGTAGTACGTGCCATTAAACATGTAATACCCGAACCCGGTGTAGGTAAGAAGCGAACGGTAATTGCCGAAATCTTGGTTGCCCGTCACGCCATAGTCGGCCCGCAGCTTCAACTCGTTTATCCAGTCCTGACCGGCCATAAAGGGTTCTGCCCCGATGCGCCAACCCACGGACGCCGCCGGGAAATTACCCCACTTGTTGCTGGTGCCAAACTTGGTTGAGCCCTCGCGGCGCAAGCTGGCGGACATGAGGTACTTGTCTTTAAACGAATAGTTGACGCGACCGAAAAAGGCAATCAGCTTGGAGTCATCCTTGTAGCTGCGCACATCGTTGCGGCCGGCTATCTGCCCGTATAATCCGGTGCCAATGTTGTTGTACGTCAGGGCATCGGACGGAAAATCACGGTTGTAAATCTCGTTGCCTTCGGACGTAAAGTATTGGTACGAATACCCGGCTAAAGCCTGCAAGGAATGATCTTGCACGTCGAGGGAATAGTTGCCAATCCACTCCAGGCTGCGTTGGTCACTGCGTCGGTAATTACGCCGAGCGGAGTTCATTCCTCCCTCATTCTGCGCGGCAAACGTGGAGGTAGAAGGCCGGAAAAAGAATTCGAAATTGTCGGTGGTAAACTGCCCGAATGTAACCTGCGTGCTCAGCGTCGGCAGAATGTTCAGCTTAAAAGTGCCGTCATAGTTTAGGATTTTACCTTCCGTACCGCTCAATTCCGTTTGCAGCCGTTCTGCTGGGTTGAAACGGCCATCAAACCCGCTTTGAATCGTGTTGTACCGCGTTGGATCATTCGGATCCCGCACCGGAATCGTCGGGTTCAGCGTTAGTCCCTGCTCGAAGCTGCCATAGTCGGCGTTGCGGATATTAACGTATCGTGGGGCGAAGTTCAGCCCAAGGGAATAGAGCTTGCTTGGCGCATTGTGGTTCAGAGAAACGCGCGCGCCATATTCCTGGCGGCCCGAGCGCACATCAATACCCTCGGCATTGCGGTAATCGACGGTAGCCCGGTAATTGCTGTTTTCCGTGCCCCCTGACGCACTAAGAGAGTGCTTCTGCGCGAAGGCGTAGCTACGGGTAAGTTCCTTCTGCCAATTCGTTTTAGCACCGTAATCCGTGCCGCGCTGCTGGGCTAGGAATTCATCGGCGGAAAGCACTTCGGGCTGCAGCGTCGCGTAGTCGAACGTCGTGTAAGCATTATAGTCGAGCCTATTCTCTTTTGTTCCTTTCTTCGTGGTCACCACAATCACGCCGTTGCTGCCGCGCGTGCCGTAGATAGCCGAGGCCGCGCCGCCCTTGAGCACGTCAATGGACTCGATGTCGTTCTGGTTGATGTTTTCCAAATTGCCCCAGGCACGCCATTGATTACGATGAGCGGGCCTAGTCCAGCGTTGCGCGACGAGACGCCCCGCAGCTGAATGCTAGGCTGTGAGTTCGGATCAGCGGCCGAGCCGTTGGCGATGGTAAGGCCCGCTACCTTGCCTTGCAGGGCGGTAAGCGGGTTGATGGCGCCTACCGTCAACAGATCCCGGCTGTCGACGTGGGTAACCGTGCTAGTCACCTCTTTTTTATCGAGACTGCCATAGCCGATGACCACCACGTTATCCAGGGACTGGCTGTTTTCCTGCAAGGCAACTTCGAGCCCCGTGGTGGCCTCCTGCACGGTAACCTCCTTCGGGTTGAAGCCGATAAAGCTGAATTGCAGCACACTGCCCGCGGGTACTGTCATCGAGAAATTGCCATCCGCATCGGTCGTAGTGCCCTGGGTGGTGCCTTTCACGACCACAGTCACCCCGGGTAGCCCCTGGCCTTTGCCCTGCGTTACGCGGCCGGATACGGGTACGTCGGCGGCGCTGGCATCGGGCCGCACCTGGCTTAATATCACCCGTCCTTTGCGCACTTCGTACTGCGTTTTGCGCGGCGCTAATAGCTCATTGAGTACCTGCTCCAGCGGTTTATCCGTGACGCGCAAGCTTACCCGCCGATCCGAGCCGATGAGTTGCGGGCTGTAAACGAAGTGCACATTCAGCTGTTTCCCCAACTGATCTAGCACCGATTCTATAGTCTGGGATTCTGCCTGAAACGTAATGTGCTGTTCCAAAACAACTTGCTGCGCTGTAGCTGGGCGGCCAATGGCGACGGCAGTCAGCGGTAGGGCTAAAGCAGACTGAAGCGCTAGTACCCGCAATGGATACCCAAAACGCCTAGGAAAAAGTAAGCGGTTTTTCATACTCAGAAAACGATTGCGGTGGGGAATAGGAAAAAAGCGGTTTTTTTATGCTTGTTGTAAACGCAGTTTCGGGCAGCTTACTCGTTAGTGAGGTGCAGTGCCGTTCAGACAAGAAAAAGGAAAAGCAAGACGCTATTGCTGGCTACACGCAAGGCTTATGGCGCGCAGCCATTACTGTGAAATTGAATTTGGGCGTTATCGGCGGGGGAATAGCTGGCGCCAAGTGCTTGACTAAGCATGTCCAACTTCTCGTAGAGCGACTCTTGATAAAAAGTAACCGTGATGGTACAGTCAGCAAGCTTGTCTCGGTCGTAAAGAATATCGACCCCGTACGCTTTTTCCAGCGACTCCAATACCTTGCTAACGGGCTGCTTCTCGAATGTAAAGGCCTGCGGGGCGAGAACTATTGGGTTCGAGACTAGCTTCTTACGCAGCGGGCGCGGCGCTAAAGCAGAATAGGCTACTCGCTGGTTAGGCAGCAATACCACGCCCTTAGCAGCCGGTTGTACGGGTGTGGCGCTTAGCTGTGCTCCCCGGCGTAGTTGGACGGATACGCGTCCTTCGTGCACGGCTACCTCATTGGTTCGGCCTACGTAGGCTCTCACACGGAAGCTAGTGCCTAGCACCGTTGTCACGAGCTGGTCGGTGTAGACGAGAAAGGGCCGGGTCGGATTTTTCGCTACCTGGAAAAAAGCTTCGCCGTTCAGTTTAACTTCCCGGCGCGGACCCGCCAAGCTAGCTTTGTACTGAATGCTACTGCCTGGGTATAGGGTAATGCGGCTGCTGTCAACCAGGGTAAATACTTGTACTTGGTTGCCGGCATTGTGGTGCTGCACCCAGTTGGTTGCAGCCATAGTAGCTGATGTTGCCGATTGCCACTTACGAGGCAGCAGTACTGCCAACGCCACCCCGACCAGCAGCAAAACCATGGCGGCCCAGCGTACCACCGGCGTTTGGAAGAAAGAGGCGGGATGCCGTAGAACGCGACTGGAATCGGCTAGGCTCTTGTTGTCTTCTTGCGTAAGATGCTCAATCTGGCGCCACATGGCCGCCCGCACCTGGTCGTGTTCACCACGAGGTAGGGTCAAATTTTCTGGTGCTCCGAGTTGATTGCTCCACTGCTCGATTAACTCACGCTCACCTGGCCGGCTGGTGCCGTCGAGGTAACGCTGGAGCATGTCTTCGAATTCAACTTCCGTCATAGCAATAGCCCGAAGGTTGGCGTCTAAAAAGGAAGACGCTTACCTCGGACTTACCCCTAAAAGAGCAGGCCAAATTTTTTCAAACTTTTGCTTTAGGCGACATACGCCTGCTACACGGCCGCTTTTCAGCGTATAAAAAAGAGAAGGGGCAGCAACGCAACAAGGAATTCTCGCAAGTACGTGCGCAGCAACTTCAACGATTTGGTTAGGTGGTATTCAACTGCTTTGGGAGTCACGTCAAGCCGGGTAGCTATTTCCTCTACCGACTGGTGCTCTAATCGACTTAAACGAAATACTTCCCGCGACTTCTCGGGCAGTTGCTCTACGCCCCGCAAGAAAGCGGCCGACAAGTCGGCAACAGCCAGCGTGTCTTCGGTTTCGTGCGTCTCTTCAACTTGCAAGTTGCGGCAGTAATCGGCGTAGTGCGTTCGTATCCGGTGGGCACGAATGTAGCCAATCACCCGGCGGTTGATTGCGACCAGTAAGTAATGCTCCAACTGCTCAATGGTCTGCTGGGTCCGCTTGTGCCAGAGGGTAGCAAACAGTTCCTGAACTAGTTCTTCCGCTGTTTCCCGCGATTTCAACTTGCGGTAGGCCAACGCAAACACCCGATACCAGTACCGCTCATATATTTCAGCGAAAGCCCCCCGGTTATCCATTGCCAATGCTTCCAGCAAGGCAGCATCAGTCCAAGAAGCATAAAACCGGAGAGAGGAGCTCACGAATGCAAGTAGTTCAGATGGAAATTTTAAAGAGGAGTATGATAAATGTACTGATCTGTAATGAAATAGTAATACTCAAAATTCACTGGCTTTTTCAAAGCATAAGGAACGCTTACTAATCGAATAGCGTGGCTTGCTAAGAGAGCTCACAAGGGAATTGGAGGCAGTTGCTAAAAGAAATAGTCCCAACAGCTGCCCCCAATTAGCGGGAGTAACTGCTGGGACCAGTTGCGGACCGCATGCAGCGCGGTCGTTCTGTTTTATACTGCTACACTATCGAGGCCCTTTTGCAAGGCTGTGGGCTCGAACTCCGGCAGCTTCACGCCTTCGGCACGGGCCACGGTAACGTCGGTGAGGCCCAAGAACCTTAATATAATGCGCAAATAGGGTGTAGCATAATCATAGGCTTGCATCGGCCCTTCCGAGTAAATGCCGCCACTTGCTACGGCCAAGTACACCTTCTTACCCGTGATAAGCCCCTCCGGGCCGTTGGGCGTATATCGGAACGTGATGCCTGCCCGCGTGAGGTGGTCGAGCCAGGACTTGAGCGAGGAAGGAATACTGAAATTATAGAACGGAACCCCAATCACGAGGATGTCGGCCGCCATCACTTGGGCGATGGCTTCGTCGGAGTGGCGTACGGCCTGCTGCTGCTCAGGCGAGCGACTTTCGGCGGGCGCGAAGTATGCCTGCAAGTGCGCTTCTTCGAGGTGCGGAAACGGTTGGGTGGCCACGTTGCGCACGACGACCGTACTGCCGGGATGCGCAGCCAGCAACTTGTTGATGATGCCCTCGCTGAGTTGCGTGCTGTACGAGTCGGCGCCGCGGGCGCTGGAAATGATGTGCAGAATCTGCATAAAAAAGGAAGAAATGAGGTGATACACTACGCGCAAGCCCTCGTGGCTCAACGGCCACGGAAAACTGCCCGTCCCTTGAGTAGCCAAATGAATCGTTTGGTACTCTGATTACCTCAAGTAATCAGCTGCCCCTTTGTTTGTACCTTGCCCCTACTACAGATTACGCGGCGGTAGCCTGATTACCTGCCGGTAATCAGGCCTACTGGCCCTTTACTGCATTCCTTCTGCTGCCATGAACAAACACCAACAATCCCAATGCGTCCCGACGATGCAAGCTCTGCGCCACGCCTTATTGGTTGTCAGTGGCAAGTGGAAGCTCCAAATCATTGTGGCGTTGCAGGACGGCACCCGGCATTTCCGTGGCTTAGAGCGCAGCGTGCCGGGCATCTCCACCAAAGTGCTGGCCAAGGAACTCAAGGACTTGGAAGCCCACCAGTTCATTGCTCGCACCGTGCACCCCGGTCCACCCGTGGTGGTGGAATACAACGTCTTGCCGTATGCTCGCTCGCTCGACCCCGTCATTGAGGTTTTAAAAGCTTGGGGCCTCCAGCATCAGCAGCGCTTAGAAGCGGGTAATGGGAGTCGGAATAAACAGCATTCCAGCGACTGTAAGTCTTAGCCCTATTGTGAATAGAGGCGTCGCCTAAGAAATAGGGGAGAAAACCAACGGAAACCACAGGTAACAGCGTTGTAAGGAAACTACTATTCTACTACCAACTGGTTTTACGATGAAACAAAGCCTGATTTGCGTCCTTGGTTGCTCGCTGAGCTTGTTTTCGTGTTCTCGCGAAAATCAAACTGTTGCCGATCCGGCCACGCCGGATTCTGCCACCGCCCCAGTGGAAACCAAGGCCCCCAATACGAGCTATCGGCCCGCCTTTGCCGGTCAAACCCGGATTGGTGGGGTTACGACTGCAGCCGATAGCTACCGGGCTACCATCGTCACGTCCTCGCTAACGAGTCCATGGGGTATCACTAGTCTACCAGATGGGCGCTTGTTGGTAACCGAGAAAGCGGGCCGGATGCGCCTTGTGACCCCGGCCGGCGTGGTTAGTGAGCCCATTACGGGCATCCCGGCGGTCAATTCATCTGGGCAGG
This sequence comes from Hymenobacter volaticus, assembly GCF_022921055.1. GTDB lineage: Bacteria > Bacteroidota > Bacteroidia > Cytophagales > Hymenobacteraceae > Hymenobacter > Hymenobacter volaticus. The sequence goes on along the minus strand of NZ_CP095067.1, from coordinate 119,799 downwards.
GCGGGCTACTGGGCCTTTGCCTCGATCCTGATTTTGCCACTAACCGGCTGGTGTACTGGTCGTTTTCGGAGGCCCGGCCCGATGGCAATCTGACGGCTATTGCGAAGGGTCGATTGGCAGACAACGGCCGAACCGTGGAAGGGGCCACCGTTATTTACCGCGCCCAGCCCGCTTACGCTGGCACACTTCACTACGGGGGCCGCGTGGTGTTCGACCGTACCGGCAACTTGCTGGTAAGCACCGGCGAACGTTCGGATTTAGCTACCCGGCCCCAGGCGCAAGTGGTTACGTCCGCCCTCGGCAAGATACTCCGCATCACCAAAGACGGGCAGCCGGCGCCCGGCAATCCGGTTTTCCAGCAAGCGGGCGCCCGGCCCGAGTTGTATTCCATTGGCCATCGGAATCCGCAGGGTTTGGCCATCCATCCGGTGACCGGGGAGGCCTGGCAAAGTGAACATGGCCCTCGCGGGGGCGACGAAATAAACCGCCTGCAAGCCGGCTCTAATTACGGGTGGCCCACCATCACCTACGGTATCGAATACAGCGGGAGCCCGTGGGCAGCGGTATTCAACAGCGTGAGGGACTTGAGCAGCCTGTCTACTACTGGGACCCGGTAGTGTCGCCGAGCGGGATGACGTTCTATAGCAGTGACCGTATTGCCGGCTGGCGTAATAATCTGTTTATCGGCTCTCTAAGCGGGACGCACATTGTGCGCTTAGTTATTGACAACAACCGGGTGGTAGGTGAAGAACGGCTGTTGGCCAGCGAAGGGCAGCGTTTCCGGGACATCACCCAAGGGACCGACGGTGCCTTGTACGCTATTACCGATCAAGGCCGCCTGTATCGAATTGATAAGTCGTAGCACCTTTCACTCACCGGCAGGCACCTTGTAGCGTCCACCCCTACTTGTCAACATCTTACGCAAGTCGATCTGACACTCGTCACTTTGATTACCACACGACCACGGAGCCGGCAACCACAAGATCCATACGGCCTCCGCTCAACGTTACCGGCACGCGGGCAGTGCTTAGTTGATGAATCTGGCTTTGTAGGGCGCTGCAACTCTTTATCGAAGCGCATTTGCGTGATGGGCCGCAATGACCAGAGTAGTTAGAACGCCTCGTCTAGCGTGAACGTGTTGTCGGTGCGGGTACTCAGCACGCCGGCTTTCTGGTAGTCCCCTACCCGCTTTTCAAAGAAATTGGTTTTGCCTTGCAGCGAAATCATTTCCATGAAGTCGAAGGGGTTGGCGGTATGGTAGAGCTTGCCGCAGCCGAGGGCCACCAGCAGCCGATCAGCCACAAACTCTATATACTGGCTCATAGCTTGGGCATTCATGCCAATCAAACTTACCGGCAGCGCCTCGGTCACAAACTCCTGCTCGATGGTTACCGCCTCGCGGATGATGCCGTGTATCCGGGCCTCAGGCAGCTTGTTTTCGAGGTAGCCGTAGAGCAGGCAGGCGAAGTCGCAGTGCAGCCCTTCGTCGCGCGAAATCATTTCGTTGGAAAACGTGAGGCCCGGCATCAGGCCGCGCTTTTTCAACCAGAAGATCGAGCAGAACGACCCCGAAAAGAAGATGCCTTCCACAGCGGCGAAGGCAACCAGCCGTTCGGCGAAATGCTCGGAATTGATCCAGGTTAATGCCCAGTGGCCTTTGCGCTGCACAGCCGGGACGGTTTCCAGGGCGTGAAAGAGGTGGGTTTTCTCTTCCACATCTTTGATATAGGTATCAATCAGCAGCGAATAGGTTTCACTGTGAATGTTTTCCATCATGATCTGGAAGCCATAGAAACAGCGCGCTTCGGGCAACTGCACTTCCTGCAGAAAATTGACGGCCAGATTCTCGTTTACAATACCGTCCGACGCCGCGAAGAACGCTAGCACGTGTTTAAGAAAGTGCCGTTCGTGGTCGTTGAGGTTACTCCAGTCTTTTTGGTCTTGTGCAAGGTCGATTTCCTCGGCCGTCCAGAACGAGGCTTCCGCCTTTTTGTAGAACTCCCATACGGTGGGGTTCTGGATGGGAAATAGCACGAAACGGTTGGGGTTTTCGGCAAGTAAGGGCTCCATCGATTGATAATTTCAGGAAGGGAAAATGCGCAGCCGGGTTACTCGCTCCAGGGCGAGTTAAGCACCAGTTCGCAGAAATTGGGGCTTTTGTAGCCGGGGATAAAGCGCTCGGCCACGTCGGCCTTGATGTTGCCGAAGGTTGTTTCGGGCTTGTGGGCGAAACCGCCGAAGAAGGTTTGCAGGATGTTGTCTTTGAAGCCCGTGCGCGGGAAGGCCGCCAGCACCTGCTCGCGCTGCTCCGCCGAGAGATGCTCGTAGCCGTCGCCCATCACGTCGAGGCCCACGCCCGAATACAACAAGGCAACTTCGGGCTCTTTCCACTCGGCCACGCCTATGGTGGTGTGCAGGGCAATGGCATCCCATACCACCTGCGCATCGTGGGCCGGGATACCGTGCGACTGCAAAAAGCTGCGGGCAGCGTCAGCTCCGTCTACTTCAAAGCGCTTGTGCTTACTGCAGTAATGCTTAGTTAACCCCAAATCGTGAAAAACGGCACTGATGTAGAGCAGTTCGGGGTCGAATTTCACCTGCGCCCGCTGGCCGTTCAGTACGCCGTAGACATATACCCGCAAGGAATGATTGTAGAGAAACTCGGTGCCGTGCTCTAAGAGTAGTTCGGTGGCCTGCTGAGCGAGGGTGGAATCGGGCAGGCGCACGCCGGCCACCTGCTTTAAAAGAGTTTGTGCCATGGATTTAGAAAATGAAAACGGGTGAATTGAAAAGCAAAAGAGTACCGGCTCGCCCCTGGGCAGAGGCGGGAGTAGAAGCAGCAAGCTGCGCGACAACAAAAGGACTAAGAAGGGCGAGTGTACGCTCTTAAGCTGAGCGGGCCAGTAGGCGCTGGAGCTGGCGGGGGTTGCGGAAGCCGCACCGCTCGGCAATAACTTGGCGCGTTAAGCTGGATGTAGCCACGAGCGTGCGGGCCGCCTCAGTCCGGATTTTAGTGGAAAACTCGTTGATGCTTATCCCAGCATGCTGGCGGAACAAGCGCGTGAGGTTGCGCGGGCTGCTGTGCGCAACCTCCGCCAGGACTTCCAGAGTTGGGTTTTCGGCTAGATGGTCGAGCAAGTAATCTTGGGCCCGGTGCACACCCGGGTGCAGATGATTGCGGTGGTCGAGATATACGCTTACCTGCCCGTGCACCCCGTTGCGGCGGTAATAGAGAACCAGCCGGCGACTTACCTTGTACGTCAACAGGGGGCCGAACCGCTCTTCCAGTAAGGCTAGTGCCAAGTCGATGCCCGCCGCAATGCCAGCACTGGTATACACGCCCCGGTCGTGCACGAACAGCCGGTCGACGAGCACCCGGCTGTCGGGGCAGGCTTGTTGCAACGCGCCTACGTGCTGCCAATGGGTGGTGCAGGTTCGCCCTTGCAGCAGGCCGGCGGCCCCCAGCACAAACGCGCCGGTGCACACCGAGCACAAGTCCACCCCACGCGCGGAAAGCGCCCGCAGCCAGGCGTAAAATTCTTGGTAATCTTCGCTTGCTAGCAAAGGCAGTGCGCTATCGGCGATGCCGGGAACAATCATTAGGTCACCGGCTTGGGGCGTCACGGAATCGAAGCGAGGCACGGCGGCAAACGCCAGCCCGGCCGAGCTGCGTGGAGCGGACTGGTACTGCACGTACGCCAGCTGCAGATCGGCTCCTTGGGCAGCGGCTTCTTCAAAGACCTGGACCGGACCAGCCAAATCCAGCAAGGTGCAGTGGTCTGGCACAACGAAGATGATAGTGGGCATAAGTAGTGATTGAATGCACAAATATCCACTGCCCAGCCAAAGCACCCTAGGCCAATGTTCAGACATTTTCGGCCAAGAGCTCACCGCCAGCAAGGAAGGCGATTCCACCCCAAACGAACAGAAACAAAGGTTGCTCTCAAACCAGTGATACCCTGTATGCCGATAAGTTGATTAGCAATATCCTCGCTGCCATGGGGCCGAAACCAGCCAAGACCATTTTCGGAAAGAATACGCTGCCGCAGACTCCTATCTGTGAAGGAGCTTGGCGACGGGCGCAGGGCGGGGAGGCAGGTATCAAGGCAACGACAGCAGAAGTGCAAGAGACCTAAGGTTTATGCCAGCAGCTAACAACGACTCCTATTCAGGTGCTACTCAGCGCTTATCAAGCTAGCCAGGCGTCTTCAACAAACAAGATCAGCACCGGCGTTTTAATTGTTGTCGTATTGCGTACTTCACCTTTCCCGCGAGGTGGTAAGCTTGTGGCTTGAGAAAGACCAGGACCGCGCAGCAGACCAAGAAAAGCTACGTGTGAAGTCAAGCTTTTTCGCTACTTTAACATACGCCTTTCTTTTACCGCGCCTGCCGCTGGTTGGTGCGGAATGCCCCGTTATAGTTAGTTAGTTTAGGTGCAGAGACGGGTACGCTTTATATCTACTTCCCGTCTCTAGTTCTTCTCTCTGTTATCTTCTACTCCGTGTCCCAGGCTTGGTACTGCTCGGACTTGGGTTTCTACTTCGATGGCGGCGCGAAAGCAGCCTGCTCTTCTGCTTATCCTCTCTACCGCTATTTATCTTGTTTTGTCATGGCTTTGTTGTCTTCCGCCCGCTTGCGGCGAAACCTGGAGCGTTTACAACAACTGCACTTTCTTCCAGCAACAGAATTCAGCGAACTAGAATTGCTTGAGATTCTGGCTGCTACAATAGAGGATTTACACAGTTTGTATCCCGCCCACATACCCGAAACCAAGCAGTATGCTTTGTTGCAGCAACTAGCCGTGCTGGATCTTATCCAAGAATCTCAGGCAAAGGATGCCTTTTTTCTCACTTTCCCTGCCAACTGGCACTCCGCGCAGCAAGCTTTGCTTCAAGCAATTGAATTCGCCCTTGCCCACGCCGTCCGCCCAGCTACCCCATCAACGAAGCCAAATAGCAGGGCACAGAATTAAGCTGAAGTAAGCCAAGTTTGGTACGACACCAGGGCTAGTAGCTACACAACGAGCATGCTCGAAAATAAGACGGGTTCTTACGGATTCCAGCAACGTGGCTTGGCTCGAATTCTACAACAAAGCCAGTAAGGTACCATCTACTCGAAGTAAATTCCTTCATTGCTCAGTCATACATAAGGAAACGAGTGTGTGCATATAGCAGCTATTTGTTTGCTTCTACCGCCGAGCCGTTTTTCTTCTTGGCACGTTTTCTCTCATGCACAATAGCCATTGAACTAGTTCCTTATAATGCTAACTGGGGCCTGGCCTTCACCCACGAGGCCACGGTGTGGCGCCAGGTGTTAGGCGACAACCTGGTAGCAATTCACCATATAGGCAGTACCGCCATCCCGGCCATACTGGCCAAACCTGTTGTCGACATCCTGGGCGTAGTCAGCGACTTGGCAGCTGTGGACGAGGCCACTCCCCGTTTGGAGGTGCTTGGTTACATAGCTAAGGGCGAAAACGGCATTCCAAGACGCCGTTATTTCCAAAAGAAGGATGTTACGGGGGCGCACAGTCATCATGTCCACCTCTTTGCGGTAGGAGCCGACCCAATTGAACACCACCTCGCGTTTCGGGATTACCTACGGGCCCATCCCGCCGCTGCTGCTCGGTACTCGCAGGTGAAGGTGCTGGCGCTGGCCAACCAGCCGCTTACCAGGCAAGCCTACCAAGATGCTAAAGGACCCTTTATTACTGCGCTTCAAGCGGAGGCTGTTGCTTGGTATCGCCGAGGGGATGGTTACTAAACCGGCTGCGCTTACTACTCATGTGTAGATTTGCGCAGAGGATAGGGCAGCCATTGTTTTGGTGCGATTCTGCGCTCATCAAGACCCAGTGGCACTAGTTTCTACCTTTCCCGAAAGTAATAGGATGACGAGCCAAGGATTAGTGTGCTAGAAAAGCGCAGTATCACCAAGTCAACTAGAGCAGCTCAACGCAAAACATTTAGTGTGCAATACGTAAGCTTAAAAACCCGGCCCTTTCTGGATGCTGATCCACAGCCCGCTACGGCGCTGCTCTACTTGCAGGCGGCTCATAATGGATTCGCGCAGGTGAACGGGAAGTTGCTGCGCTTGCCAGCCCCACTCCTGCGCCACTCGGTGGGAGGCCGAAGCAGGATCGACAGCTACTAGCGCTTTCAACGCGTAATATGCTCCCCCGTAAGCATGCTGCGTCACGTGCGCTGTGGCTACTGCCTGTCCAGCCGCGTGTGCCGCACAGCAGGCTGCTGGGGTCGCTAACACAGACTTGGCCGCCGCATGCGCCCCAAGGGAAGCGCTGCGGATAACAGCCATCTCAAACAAACCGGTTTGTACCCACGCGCGGCCCACATCAAGGGCCCGTAGCGGCCGCTCATCAGTGGGTGAGACGCGTTGAAACAGCGGCAACACGCGTTCAGCACAGTCGAGTGACCACGCGGCCAGCGCTACTTGATCATCTTTCGAATACTTTTTCATAGGCTTCTTCCGAGTGATACCGACACAGGTACAACGTGAAAAGTCCCAACTACCTCCCCTACCTATTTATCTTGACGGCCGTTCAAGTTCACTAAGCCAACGTACAGTTTAAGGTCTTGAGAATGCGTGTTCGGCACTACCTAGATGCGGTTTTAAATTCTGCGGCTAGGGAGGGCGTACGCAACGCTAGCAAAGCGGTGGTTGGGAGCAAAACCTACAGCGCGTCATCATCAGGAGAGCGAGCAACGCGCTAGAAGCTTCGTCAACTGATGAGGAAACGAAAAACTTGTCGTGAGAAGTACCTAGCATCATAAACTGGTCGAGTCCATGCCCCACGGATCCATCTGGTGCTCGATCACGCACCCACTACTCCCGGGTAATAGGATGTAGCACGAAAGGCTCCAACAAGTCGCGCAGGGATAAGCTGTAAGGGGCGGCCACCTGGCCCGGGAGCGGAAGCGTGTCGCGCAATTGGGCCCAGACCGGATATGCTAGTTCACAGAAGCCCATACCCCAATAGGGAAACGCGCGCCGGGGCACCGGGCCCTGTCCGAGCAGTTGTAACTGCTCGTGGCGAGGGTCTTGCCGGATGAGCGCATAGACGGTTTCGACTTCTGGGCGGGTGCCTTCAAGTATCTGCAAAAAGTGCCCCTCACTGTACAGCAACAAGCCCGTCACGTGCTGCGACGCGTAGAAGGTGCGGGCTTTGGTTAGCAACTGGGTAAGGGCCTCAGCATCGAAAAGGACACACGCGCGGCTGGTATAGATCAACTGATAGAGCATCGCAAGGCAGAGTGAACAACCAAGAGAAAAGCCGTCCTACTACAAGCAAGAACACTGGCTTACCCAACAAGAGAGTACTACGCAAAGGACTACTCGCGCCCTTCCGGCCCGGGAGCGAACAACTGTTCTAAGCCGGGGGCGGGGGTGACTCAGTCGCGGACCTCAACAGCACGAGAAGCAGGCTACGCCTTCATCGCAAAAGCCGCGAAAATTGCAGCGTTGCAGCAAGATTGGTCCTATTGTTCAACCCCTGAACAGATAAGAGAAGATACCTATATTTTCGAATATAACTACTTAGTCTTGAGAAAAATACGTGAGCAGGCTCCGTAACCAGGCACAGTAGGCAAATCAGTGGTGGTGCCCTTATAAGCTTACTCTAAAAAGTCTATCATAACTAACATACCTCTTCTGAATTTACCCTAAGCCACATAGAATGTGCACCAGGAGGATTTTCAGCCGCTGCGGCAAACTAGGAAGCAGATAGACGTGGGTGTGAGGCTCTGCCCTACTCCTACCTGCAGCTCAGGCCAGGTTCCTTTGTAGTATGGTTATCTATACCTCACATTTTACATGGAAGCTGCCGTTTCCAGTACTAAGGGATAATTTAGCCGGTGCTTTTCTAGACGTGTACAGTTGCTGCACCTGGCAATGCATTTACCGCTTTCTGTGTGGCCCCTGCCCAACCAAAGGACGGGCTAGTGGTTCTCTCTCCACGACGATGACCTATCTACTTACGAACTGCCAACTCTATACGGGAGACGACTACTTACCCGGGCATGCCGTGCTCATCGAGGGGCAAACCATTGGCGCCGTGCTTCCCCCTTCGCAGCTACCGGCAGGCGTGCCGCAAGTTGATGCTCGTGGACAGTTCGTCTGTCCCGGTTTCGTTGATCTACAAGTCTATGGCGGTGGCGGTAGCGCCTTTGGCCTAACCCCGTCGTCATCTGCCTTAGCGCATCTGCGTCAGCATACGTTGCACCACGGTACGACCAGTTTTTTGCCTACCGTGCCCACCACTACGCCTGCTGTCCTAGCGCAAGCCGTCGCCGCCGTTCGGCAGGCCCTGCCCACGATGCCTGGTTTGTTGGGGCTGCACCTGGAAGGCCCGTTTTTGAGTGCTGCTAAACGAGGCGTGCATCCGGTCGCGTACTTGGTTGAGCCCACACTAGTTAGCCTGCGCGCCTTTCTGCACCAAACCCAAGGGGCTGTGCGTCTACTCACCGTGGCGCCCGAAGTGCTAGGGTCCGCCGAACAGGCTCTGCTGCGCACAAGCGGAGTAGTGCTATCGGCCGGACATTCCAACGCCACGTACGAGCAGGGCATGGACGCTTTCGCTCACGGGTTTTCAGTGGCCACTCACCTTTTCAATGGCATGTCGGCATTCACTAGCCGTGAACCCGGTTTAGTGGGTGCCATATACGACCACCCAACCGTGCCCGCTAGCATCGTCGTTGATGGACGCCACTGCGCCTATGCCAGCGTGCGCATTAGCAAACGGCTGCTGGGCGAGCGGCTCTTTCTTATCAGTGATGCCACCGATGTGGGCGGGGAGGGCGCCTACGCGTTTTACCGCCAAGCCGACCATTTTGTGGATGCCAGCGGCACACTGGCTGGCTCGGGGTTGACATTGCTACGTGCCGTACGCAATTGTGTGCAACATGTGGGGCTCTCGTTGGCCGAGAGCTTGCGCATGGCCTCGCTCTACCCGGCCCGGGTCCTGGGGTTAGCGCACGAGCTAGGCCGGGTGGCGCCGGGCTACCGAGCCGATTTATGTGTATTTGATGCCACTTTCACCGCGCAAGCCACCATCTTAGCTGGTCAGCTACAGTGGCACCGGGAAGCTCTCGAACCAACCAAGCCTGCAACTTGAAATTCTTTACTTGTATTTGCTGCCGTGCAATAAGTTCGGCAGCATTAAGCGCGAATTGGCCGCGTAAAAATTGCTGGTGGTTGGTCGCAAGCAGGGGGCTTTCTGGTGTGGCTTCGCACTACGTGTCTACTTTCCGTGCTAAGGGCCGTAAGTGGCTTCACCGGGTATTCACCTTCTTCCCGCGCTTTTGCTGATGACGCCCTTGCCGTGCGTGCTACTGATCGACGACGATACAACCACTAATTTTCTTAACCGCACGCTGCTTACCCGCTTAGGCGTGGCCGAACGCATCCTCGTTGCGGAAGATGGCGAACAGGCCCTACGCAACTTAAACCAGTACTGCTTGCCGCCCACGCCCAATTGTCCGGTACTCATCCTGCTCGACGTAAACATGCCCGGCATGAACGGCATCGAGTTCCTGACAGAATACCAGCAGTTGCCGCTCGTCGAGCAACAGGCCATCGTCATCGTGATGCTTACTACTTCGCTGCACCCGCGCGACGTGCAGCGCGTCGAGCAGCTTAACCTAGTAGCGGGTTTCATCAGCAAGCCCCTGACCTCGGATAAAGTTCAAGAGCTACTGCACACGCACTTTCCGTCGGAGCCAGCGGCGTAGCTCTTCCGGGATGGATTATGCGGGCACGGATGAGGCAACGGCCGCATCCGGCAAAGGCAGCGCGATTCTAAAGGTGGTACCCTCACCTTCGGCGCTTTCGAAACTGATGGTGCCTTCATGCAATTCTACAATGGTCTTGATAATCGACATGCCCAAACCTGTGCTGCGCTCCCCGCGCAAGCCCGGCCGGCGCGCCTTGGTGAACTTCTCGAACAAGGTCGGTTGTAGGGCCTCAGGAATACCGATACCCGTATCGGCCACAGTTACCAGGGCCTGACCGGCTTGGTTTACTACACTAACGGTGATGGTGCCGCCATCAGGGGTGAATTTGAGCGCATTGCTGAGCAGGTTGTTGACCACCTGCATAAATTTGTTCTGGTCCAACTCCACGTAAAGCGGCTCCTGCGCGACCTCAAACACAAACGACTTGCCCACGTAAGGTTCGCCCTGCTGGTATTGGTCGAGTACCAAGCGCAACTTTTCCACCAGATCCACCCGCTCGCGCTTGAGCTCCACGTTGACCGAGTCCAGAAACTCGTGGTCCACGAAGTCGCGGATCAGGTTGACGCTGTCGCCGCACAGCACCCGCATGTGCTCGACCATGCGTAGCAACTCAGGATTCTGCAGCGGGGCCATGGCTTCGTGAAAGTAGTCGCTCATTTGCTGCAACATAGCAAAGGGACCGGCCAGATCGTGGGAGAGAATTTCGAGCGTAGTGTTCTTTTTTGAGTTGTACTTGTCGGCGTGCCAGAGCATGCGCTTGGTGGCCGTGATGTCTTCCACCATGCCGCCCACTTGCGTCTGACCCTCGGGCCCGACCAGTTGGTGCGGGGTGATAGAGAAGTGCTGGTCTTCGCCCTCGCCCCCGCTCAAGCGCAGTTCGAAAGGCTCCAGTAGCCGGCCGACTTGCCAGCGCCGCCAGCAGTCGGCAGCATGGTCGCGGTCGTCGAGGTGCACGCGTGCCAGCAAGCCCGATAGCTCTTCATTCACTTGGGTGCACTGCCCGTGCAAGACCTGTTCGTAGGCGGGGTTCACGTAGGACACACGTTCAGCAACGGTATCATAAACAAAAAAGACCTGGTGAGCATGCTGCAAAAAGCTCTCAAAGAAGGCGGAGGGAAAGGAGGCCATGAGCAGGATTAACGAGGAGCGGAAAAGATACAAATACGGTGAAAAACCGGACTACTGCCAACCCTTTCGGACAGGGTGCAATACTGCTGACCGGTATCGCAATAGCCGTCAGACAGCAACTATATAGGCAAAACCTCGGTCTGGGTACTCCATTTTCTTGAATGTCCACTACGTAGGCAACATGAGGGAATGTTACCGTTTTGACCTTTAAGTGGCTACACTTAATATCTGCCAGCTTTGCCTTAGTGGCAAGCCTGCTTGCCAGCACCCGCTCCGGTTACAGTGCTTAATAGCGGCGGTTAAGTTTCACCGCCAAGGTCTACCTTATTCTGCTTTAAAGCATCGATCCGAAAGAAATTTCTTTCAGAGTGTACCCGCTTAATCCTGTACGGCCACGGGCCTGATTCTGAATTCGGAGCAATGCTTAACGGCTAACAACGCTCTTTGAGTGGCAAAATAGCTCTCTTCGTTGATTGGATGTTGAGCCCTACTTGTTCAATAGAGCGAGTGTTGCTGGCATAGGATTATAATCTGGCCTAACACAAACGCTAAGCAGCTTGACAGCAAGCTACCCGCGGCAGCGTTTGTGCGCGTGCATAAATTATTTGTTGTGTCGTTGGTTTACATTCACACTATGGAACGCAGCCGAACCGCATTTTATGCTCCCATAGGCGCTCTTGTAGTTGCTGCCAGTCGGCGCGGTGATCGGGATGGGCAAACTCCAAGATTTTATGGCCCACTACGCCTTCCACTCTAGTACAACCCAACATCTCAACCACCACCTGATTGGCTTGCCGGATGGTCAGGTCGGGGGTGATGATTTTTTGGCTTAAAGGGGAGTTTTCGAAGACCGTGCGAAAGCGCGCCTGTTCTCCCTCGTGCACTATTGAGGCCACCTGCTCTGCGCAGAGATCCTCGTTTTTTTCTCGTAGCGCGTGGTTTTTGACCTATCTAAATCGCAACGGGCCCGCGTGCAGCCCGCGGAAGCCGTGGATGTAATGACCCTTCTCGACGATGTTCGCTACGAGCTGGGCCCCCTACTGACAACCTCCGAGGCTGACCTGACGGTCGAGCTAACGACTTGTCCTACGATTTGCTTTGCCCCGCTGCAGCTGCGCACGATCGTGGAGCATCTGCTCCGCAACGCGCTACAGTATCGCTCCTTCGACCGCCCTGCCCAGGTTGCCGTACGGACCTACTCCTGCCCGGGCTACACGGTGCTGGAAGTGTAGGACAACGGCTTAGGACTTGACGCAGGGTACTTACCCAAGCTCTTTACCATGTTCCAGCGCTTCCACGACCATGTCGAGGGCGCGGGCATCGGCCTGTACATGATCCAGCACATGGTTCACAACGCAGGCGGGAATATGGAGGTACAAAGTCAATTGGGGGTTGGATCGACGTTTTCCGTCTACCTGCCGCGGGACCCCAACCCGACCGCCTGACAACTTTTTAACCGCGACCCTCCCGCCTTCTTATTTCATTCCAAGAAGGAACGTAGCGGTTGCCGAACCTTTCTGCTTACCCCGTAAAAGTGCGCATCGGGCGCAGAAACAAGCAAGAAGCTGCTCTACGCAAGATTAGAAAAGCCAATGAAGCTGGCGGTGATGTTAAGCAAACCCCTACATGACATCAAAAGCATATGCGATTGCAAGACATCTAGTTTATTTCAACTACTGAGTACCATGAGGGTAGAAGGGTTGAAATGTATGGTCAGTTAGGTTGCTGAGCATAGTTGCTTGGCAGAAGTCTGAACTTGTGCGGTACGACAAGGTTATTGCCACGGTTTATAGTGGCTACTGCTCCTACGGGTCGCGCTACCAGTAAAAACCTTCACTTAATAGGCAGAAAACAGATGAAATTCACTTTCCTCCTTACGGCCGCGCTGGCGGCTTTTGCAGTTCAGGCATCTGCGCAAACCGCTACCACTACGGCCGCGCCGCGCGTGGCTGCCGACCAGATTGCAACCAAAAAAGGTCCCCTCACGGTACAGCCTATCACGCACGGCAGCGTAGTATTCACGTGGAACGGGAAAACCATTTATGTGGACCCTTACGGCGGGGCAGCGGCCTATACCGGGCTGGCCGCACCCGGTGTCATCCTAATCACCGACATCCACGGCGACCATCTAGACCCGAAGACACTGGCCGGCCTCTCAGTTGGTAAGGCCATACTAGTGGTGCCTAAAGCAGTGGCCGATCAGCTGCCAACCACCTACAAATCGCAAGTACGCATCCTGAGCAACGGCCAGCGGCTCGACACACTCGGGATGACTATTTCGGCTATTCCTATGTACAACCTGCCCGAAGCGGCCGATGCGATGCACCCCAAAGGTCGAGGTAATGGCTACGTGCTGAACCTGGGTGGCAAAAACGTCTACCTGTCTGGCGATACCGAAGACATTGCCGAAATGCGCGCCTTACAGGGCATCGACGTGGCGTTCGTGTGCATGAACCTGCCGTACACCATGGACGTGAATCAAGCTGCGCAGGGTGTACTGGCCTTCAAACCGGGCATCGTGTACCCCTACCACTACCGGGGCCAAAACGGTCTGAGCGACGTGGACAGCTTCAAGAAAACCGTGAACACGGCCAACAAGAAAATTGACGTTCGGCTGCGCAACTGGTACCCGGTGGCCAAGTAAGGTGAATCAACAACTAAGAACGTCCTGCCGCGCCTCTGTCTCGGCAGGACGTTCTTGTGTTTTGGAGCCCACCCCACAAACCTGTTTGTTGGAGCCGAATCTGAGACTATTGGCTTGGAGTGGGAGCAATTGCTAGCTAGTGGCCGTAGCATACCAAGCGAATGCCTATGCTACTAGCCGCTATCGAGCAGTTTAGGGAACTAGGAGCCTGCCAGTGGCCTGAGTCGGTACCAACTCGCCTACGCGGGACCAGGTTACAAGGCGCGGCGCAATTGGTTGCGGGTTAATCGTGCAATATCTAGCCGCTCCTCACCACCCGCTCGTAGGTGGTGGGGCCGTTTCTCTTCAATATCTTTCTCGATAACCCCGCCGTGCGCGGTTCACGCCCATGACCTGCTCCCAGTTGTGCTTTACGTGGGCAACGCCTTGCACACCTAGGCCTTTACTGAACTCCTGTTCCAGCGGCTTAGTGCTATGCGGCCACCGATGGGCCGCACGATTCATTTCAACGATGGCGTTTGACGCTATCGTGGCGGCCATTGGGTATGACCGGATCTATGCCAACATCTTGGTGGTGGAGCAAAGCCGAATCACTGATTTAACAGTCCGAGTAAACAAGCAGAAATATTTCGGTCAGGACGGATTGTACTTTTGTGGGTTCTGGATTGGCCTGACCGGCGTGATGCGAGAAATCGGCTTGGATGCTCAGAAAATCGCGAGGCATATTGCTGACGCCTTGCAACCCACTGGTAAGGTTAAAGAAAGTAGAAGCGGAAAGTTTCTCGTGGGAGTAGGATTGGTGGTTGGGGCCGTGCTTGGTTATCAACTTATTCGTGCCCGGATGCGGGGCACCAGTTCTTCGCTCGTCTAAGAGGTGCTGCGGCAGGGACGTGCTAACGAAGGGTACTAAAGCATGGTTGGCAAACAAGCAGTTACCAAGCACGCGTAGCGCGCAGCTTATGGGCAGCACGGGATAGAACGGCGCAGGGTTAACGGGTGCGAGCTTTGTGCTCGACCAAGTACGCGCGGCATAACGCCGCGCTCTGAGCCGTAGATAATTGGTGGCCTCCTTTTGCTTGCTGCTACAAGCTACAGGACCAGCCAAGCGAAACAGTCGGCAGGTCAGCAATATGATTTATTCCTTATACATTTAGCTGTTTTCATTAGCCTACTTCCTAGGCTCGGGTAATAACCTGCTACATATCCCCGCTCGTCTGCCTCTATTTCTCACCATTTATTGCCTATGAAAGCAATTCTTACACTCCTGGGATGCTTGTTCATCACTTTCCAGAGTACCGCGCAGACCTTCATGCGCACCGAGCTACCCACGGGCTTATCCACGCCCTGGGAAATGACCTACGGTCCCGACAACTTTCTGTGGTTGACCGAAGCTGGGGGCCGCGTTTCGCGAGTTAATCCGACAACCGGAGAGAAAGTCGTCGTCTATACCGCACCTGATTACTTTAGCGGTTCACCGCTCGAGCAGTCCCCTTATTGCTTCCAGCCCAACGTTGGCACCGGCACCCTAGGCTTGGCCCTGCATCCCGATTTTTCTGCCAGCACGACCGCCTATGTCTACTACGTGTACTCCTACAACAGTGGCACGACGCAGGCGCCGAAGACGCAATTTAAAATCGTGCGCTTAACCTGGGATGCTACCAGCCAACGCGTGGTGGCCAACCGGGATTTAGTGCTAAACCTGCCCACGGGCTACGACCATTTAGGTGGCCGGCTTTTAGCTATCAAGCAGAATGGGATTCCGTTCCTGTACTTTACCACCGGCGACAACGGCATTTCCGATGCCAACAGCCCGGATTGCTATGTGCCGCAGACCAGCAATCCGAATAATCTGGCCCAGGATCCGGCCGCCAAAAACGGGAAAGTGCATCGCTTCAACATCGATGGCACCGTACCGAGTGACAACCCCATTCCCGGCAACTCCTTTTTCACCCGCGGGCATCGTAACCCGCAAGGGTTGATGTACAATCCCGTCCAGAACGTGGTCTACGACATCGAACATGGCGACCGGACCGACGACGAAATCAACGTGCTCGTCAAAGGCATGAACTACGGCTGGAAAAATGTACGGGGCTACCACGGGGACAACAACTACCCGGGCGAGGCGGCCTACATTCAGGCGTACGTGCCCCACCCCTTGATTGCTAATGATCAGCTTAAACCGGCTTTTTACGCGTGGTGCGCCGTGCCGCAACCCACCAATCCCAACTCGGCGGATTGGTGCTCGGTAGCCCCTCCGACGGCCTCTACTATGGCAATAGCGCCATTGCAGCCTGGACCAACAGCCTGTTGGTGGTTACCCTGAAAGCGGGAACGAATACGCAACCGCAACTCTACCAGTTCAAGCTAAATACGGATGGCATCACCTTGGCGCCTTCCACGCTGGACCAACCGAATCCCAGAACGTTTTTCAGCGGCGACCAAGCCCTCAATGGTCGGCTCCGCGACATTGCCGTTTCCCCGGATGGGCAAAAGATCTACTTGATCAACAACAACTTTGGTGGAACGGACAAGGACAAGATCATTGTCTACACCTATGCGCAAAATAATCCTCCCAACCAGGCCCCGGTAGCCACCGCGGGCCCCACCCAAACGATTACCCTGCCCACGAGCAGCACCCGCCTGAGTGGCTCAGGCACCGATGCCGACGGCTCGATTGTTGGCTACAGTTGGACGCAAGTCAGTGGACCCAATTCGGCTAGCTTTTCCAGCCCCACCGAGCCCGCGCCCACTGTCAGCGGACTAGTAGCCGGCACGTACGTATTCAGCTTGGTGGTGACTGATAACGGTGGCTTGCGTAGCCCCGCCAGCCAGACCACGCTCATCGTTAACCCCGCTACCCCCACCAGTGGTACGGCCCTCTACCGCATCCATGCTGGCGGTGACCAAGTCACCACCTCCCTGGGTCCCTTCGCCGCCGATCGGTACGCCTCGGGCGGGACTACCTTCACCACTGACCAGCCTATTGCCGGCACGCAAGATGACGCCCTCTATCAGACCGAGCGTTACGGCAATGCCTTCTCCTATGCCTTCCCCGTCAGCCGCGGCCAGCAGTACCAGGTCGTGCTCCACTTTGCTGAGGTCTACGCCACCCAGGCCGGCCAGCGCGTCTTTGATGTAGCCGCGGAAGGCAATAAGGTGCTCGACAATTACGACATCTATAGCAAAGTAGGCGCCTACACCGCCACCACTGAGCGCTTCACGGTAACCGTAGCCGATGACGAACTCAATCTTGATTTTAGCTCGTTAGCCAGCGAAGGCGGAGTCGACAACGCCAAGGTCTCGGCCATTGAGATCTATGCTTTAGGCACCACTACCCCGACGGCCGTGCTGCGCCTCAACGCTGGCAGCGGCCAACTCACCACGAGCGTGGGCACTTTCGCCGCCGATCAGTACGCAGCGGGCGGCTCGGTCTTCTCGACCGACCAAGCCATTGCTGGTACTGAAGATGATGCCTTGTACCAAACGGAACGTTACGGGCGCTTCACCTACAATCTGCCTGTGCCCAACGGCCAGTACACCGTCAAGCTGCACTTCGCTGAACTCTACTGGAACAGCACCGGCCAGCGCGTGTTTGATGTGGCGGCCGAAGGCAGGACGGTGCTTAATACCTATGACATCGTCAAGAAAGTAGGGCCGCTGACGGCCACCATCGAAACCTTCCCCGTCACCGTCAATGACGGCCAGCTCACCTTAGCCTTTACTCCCGGCACCGGCGGCGTGGACCAGCCCAAGGTGTCGGCCATTGAGGTGCTGGAAGTGGCGCCGACGACGGTGTTGCGCCTTAAGGCCGGCGGGGACGCGCTGAATACCTCGTTCGGCCGCTTTGCTGCCGACCAGTTCTTTGCCGGCGGCTCCGACTTCGCCACCGACCAGCCTATTGCTGGTACTGAGGATGATGCCTTGTACCAGACCGAGCGTTACGGCAATTTCGTCTACAGCCTGCCCGTACCCAATGGCCCGTACACGGTTAAGCTGCACTTTGCTGAGCTGTACTGGAGTGCCCCGGGCCAGCGCCTGTTCGACGTCGCGGCGGAAGGTGCCTCGGTGCTCCGCGCCTACGACATTGTAAAAAAGGTAGGGCCGCTGACAGCTACCACCGAAACTTTCCCCGTCACTGTCAATGACGGCGTGCTCTCGTTGGCCTTCGCTCCTGGGGCAGCAGGCGTAGATCAGCCCAAAGTGTCAGCCATCGAAGTGCTGAGCGCAGATCAAGCCCTGCCAGCAGTTGCTGCCCGCTCTAGTGCGAGCCCCTGGCAACCGTTTCTTTGGCCAAACCGCCGGTCTACAGCGACCAAGTCAAACTCTTTCCCAACCCATCTGCCGATGGCCGCGTCACCGTCGAGCTGCCCGCTTCTTTTCAGGGTGAAATCACCTACACCTTGGTCTCTTCACTGGGCACGACTCTAAGCCGCGGCCAGCGCACGGTTTCGGCAACCGGGCAGCCCTTGACTTTCGACTTCTCGCAGCAACTGCCAACCCAAGGACTCTACTATCTGCATCTAAGCGGGGCCAAAGCTCGGGCCCACGTCAAGTTGCTGCGCCAATAACTTGCGACGTACTAACGCGTTCCAAAGGTCCTCATTTCGGAATAGCCGTCGTTGGGGAACATCAGTTAGAAACTAGTTGCCGTGCTTAGCATAGCACTCTTCCTAGAAAGCAAAAAGGGTCTGCTGCCTTGGGCGGCAGACCCTTTCTCTGCCTTAGCCTGCTATCCAGAATCTGACAAACGTAAAAACGACTTATTAGACCATCAATATGAATCTTGGTGTCCGATTAGGAATCTTACTACTTCCCTTGTTAACCTGCTCTTGTTGGACCACAAAACAGGTAAAACAAGTTCGCTGGCAAAACTATACTTTCCACCTAGCCGTCTCCGATGGGGGAGCAACTACTAATTTCAACTGGAAAGTGACGGCTCGCTACCAAGGCCTCTTCGGCACACGCGAGAAGACCGTGTTTGAAGCCTACGGCGGCCCCTATTTAACTGATATGCAGGTAGAAAATAGCACCTTGGTGCTGCTCGCCTACGATGGCCAAGCCGAACGAATTGAGCTGGACTTACAGCACCTAGAAGCGTTATTAGAAGACTCCGTCCGATATCACCGCTACTCGTTGCGGCAAAGCAACAGTTTTTACCAAGAGCCCGCGTTCATCAACGCCCAGCGGGAGAAAGAGCAATATCTAGACTTAGAAGCAGCACAACGCCGACAGCAGCAAGAAGCCCAACGACACTAGGCCGCCAGAGTAACTGACCTATGCAAGTCAGCTTAGGAGGTTTGCTAAACATAAAAATTGGTGCAGTTGCCGAACGCAGCACTATACCTTCAACCTAGCCTACCACTTTTCCATGATAGTGTCTACATGATAGTGTCTATAAGACTTAGTTAAGGCGCTTGTAGAGCTATGTAGTATCAAACCTTGTACCTAAGGTTAATAAGTAGCCAAGTTGAATTTACTACTTCATGCCCGCCGGCCTTACTTCTGTAGGTCGCAGCAAAGCCACTTTTTACTAGTGCAAGAAGCACCAGCCGCTAAATAGTAATGCCGCCTGAATTAGTATCCAAACGGCATTCCCGATCCTATTAACAGCAAGGAATCCCTGACGCCAGAGTTAAACGAGCGTGCTGAGTGCTTCCCGGCTGTAGCCTTTCAACTCGTTGGTGCGGCCCTGCTGAATTTTTTCCACCCAGCTGGGATCCACAATCAACTGACGGCCTACAGCGACTAAATCGAATTCTTCCCGGTCTAGACGGCGCATCAACTCGTCTAAGGAGCGAGGCTCCGACGCTTCGCCGGCGAAACCAGCCAGGAACTCTCCGGATAAGCCCACCGACCCAACCGTAATAGTCGTTTTGCCGGTTAGTTTTTTTACCCATCCAGCAAAATTCAAATCCGAGTTTTCCTGCGCAAATTCCGGCTCCCAAAAGCGGCGTTGCGAGCAGTGAAAGATGTCTACGCCAGCTGCAGCTAGGGGCGCGAGCCACGCCTCCATTTCCTGGGACGTATGAGCCAGTTTGACGCCAAAATCCTGCTGTTTCCACTGCGAGAGACGCAGGCTGATTACAAACTCTTCGCCTACTTGCTGCCGAACTTGCTGCACAAGTTCGATTGCTAAGCGGCTTCGGTCGGGCAGGGTAGTACCACCGTAACCATCCGGACGCTGGTTGGTGCCGTCCCAGAAGAATTGATCGATCAGATAACCATGTGCGCCGTGCAGTTCTAGGCAATCAAACCCTAAGCGCTTAGCCGCCGCCGCCGCTTGGGCAAAGGCCGCAATTGTGTCGGCCAAATCATTTTCCGTCATCGCCTTACCTTTTGGCGTGCCGGGCGCAACCAAGCCTGAGGGACCTTCAAAGGGCTCAGACGGTTTCCACCCCGACGGATGGTCCTGCATCACGCCCATGTGCCAGATTTGAGGGCCCATTTTGCCGCCTGCCGCGTGCACTTCGTTGATGACGTGCTGCCAGCCGGCCAGCGCCTGCTCGCCATAGAAATGCGGCACATTGGGTTCATTCGACGAAGCGGGCCGCTCGATGACGGTTCCCTCCGAGAGAATCTAGCCCACCTGGCCTTCGGCCCGGCGGCGGTAGTACGCGGCTACGTCGGGACCTGGTACGCCATTAGGCGAAAAGGAGCGCGTCACAGACGCCATGACAATGCGATTCTTGAGTTGCAAGGATTTCAGCGAAAAAGGGCTGAACAAGGCATTAGAAGCCATAAAAAAGAAAGGCTAGGTGAAAAAGTAGATAGTAACCTGGAAAGGACTTAGTTGATTGAATTATTTAGAAAAGGCTTGCGGTTACTAGTTATTGTACATCTACTGGCTGCTTTCAATCAGCTATGGCAAGGCCTAACTTCAGCACAGAGAAAACTTCCTCCTCGTCGCTGGCCCCGGGGCATGCAATCCCAATCAGTATCCGTTACTCTTTTGCTTACCCCCACTCTGCTATTCTTGCGCTGTGCCTCGGGTTTTTCTTCTTTGCCTTGGAGGGTGGGCTGTGTTCATGATTACCCTTGCCTAGCCCCCGCTGCGGGTGAAGGCACAAGCCGGCCTGAGCGCCAGCATGTGTGCCGTATTTTGGCTACCAGTAGGTAACCACTATGGGCCTACGTTTAATCTAGTGGCACCCGCAACTCCACTGTGGGAACGTGGGTGAAGTCGCGGTTTCGCCTCCATTATGGGTGGAAGTGCAATATGCAGTTACTGTCACCAAGTTAGGTCAAAGTGCCTCGGAGTTCCGGTATGAAACAGCCTTTTGGCTGTATCGAAGCTGGAACGCCACGTCAGAATTTTGCCAGTTCAGATACACGTTTGCCATTAACTAGAATGCCGACTGCTGCCGTTCGGCTTTCTATGCCAGGTGCCTCTCTGTTGAGGATGGACTTGTTTATCGACAAGCTTAATAAGGCTTTACTTACTCGATATGCTCGACTCTGTTCCTGGCATGTTAGCGAAGAATTTTTGCTTAATGAATTGACAATCAGCTCAACAATAAGCACTAACAAATATTCAACTAGCTTAATGTTTATATTTATAATCACTATATTCATGTTTCACCATCCTACCTGTTATGTATCGGAAATCATACTTCCTCCTGGCGCTGCTGGCGCTAGGAACGGCTACCGGTTGTCAGGACGACGACGGGAACTACGAGTTTATCCCCGAGCCTACCCGCTTTACGGCGACTCCATTTGCGCAAAACCTGGTCAAGCCCATCGGCCTGAGCGTGGGGAGCCGGGGGCAGCTTTGGGTTAGCGAAAGCGGCACTGGACAGAACGACGCGCGCATCTCGCTAGTGACGGCCAATGGGCAGGTCTATCCGGCCCTGACCGGGTTTGCCTCGGTGCTGGCCAACGGCACGGCCGAAGGCATCAGCCACATACTGTATGACGAGGGTACGCTTTACGTATTAGAAGGGGGTACCGGCAAGCTCTACACCGTTGATGTTTCCACATTCAAGCCAGGTGACCCGCCCCGCACGGCCCAGAGCTTGCCGAGCGAGGATATTGGTACGTTTGTGCGGGCCCAGCGGCTAACTGACCCCGTCAACACCAATCTTTACAACCTCACCTTCGGCCCGGACGGCCACCTCTACATCGTGGATTCGGGGGCCAATGCCATCATCAAACGCCATAGCGCGACCAGGGCGCTGAGCGTTTTTGCCCGCCTACCAAACGTGACAGCGACGCAGGAAGCCGTCCCTACAGGCATCGTGTACGACGGGCGCAAGTTTCTAGTGACCACCCTGAGCGGAGGACCGTTTACTAGGGGCACGGCCAATATATACCAAGTGGACCCTGCCGGCATCGTGAGCGTGTACAAGAGCGGCTTTACTACCCTGACCGACATCACTTTGTCGGTTAATTACCAGCCCATCGTCACCGAGTACGGGCAGTTTGCATTCTCGCCGCCTCCCCAGGCTTTGTGCCACGCAGCGGCCGTATCGCCAACGCCGGGGGCACTGCGCTCCTAGATGGATTGGATAGACCTACTGATATCGAGCGCGCCGGTATTCGGACTTATTACGTGCTCAACAACGGCGACGGCACCATCCAGAAGCTAACATACTGACCTATGGCTTATTGCCCGTTCCTGGCGATTAGTTGAGCAGTGCCCATAAAAAGTGGCAGTTTAAGTTCGCTAAGATGCGTAACCCACCAGCCTAGCTGATTCTTTCGTTAAAAGTAATATGCTACTTCGTCGCAAAGTTGCCGAGCTGGGTGGTTTACCTTAGGCGGGTTGAGGGAGCAACTGGGTTTTTATTTTCAGCAGAGCCTTACACAAAAAGCGTCTTTAGCCGTGGCTGAGGACGCTTTTTTGTTGGCTTGAAGCTGCATTAGTTGATTACCAATAAACAGCCTGATTTACGCTGACCGTCAACCAACACTTAACACTGACACACGTCTGGTGCCAACTTTTAGCCGCTAAGCGGCAGCAACTACTGCTGTCCTTTATACTAGGCCATTGTAGGGCGGAGCTACCTGCTAACGGAATTGGTATAGATGAGTACCTGCGCGGAATCATTGCTGGGTCGAGCGGAACTGAATAATTGTTTAGCCGGTGGCTGGATGCGAATACACTTCAATCCACTGCCCTTTTCGAGTGTGGTACGGTTGCCATAAACGGAGTAAGACTGTATTGTCGGTTAACTGATAGTCTCGCTACTCTTCACATAAATTTAGGGTAAGCCAATTCAACTCTTTCATTCTAAACAATACCCTGTCGTGAGCAGAAGCAAGAGTGGGAACATTCGACTAGCTAGTCGCGCTAAACTAATTGCTGTGGATGAGCTTGGCATTATACTTGCACTATGCTATGTGTGTTTGTACATTATTCATACGCAACAATTTGTAGTACATGAAACAAGATTATACTCCTTATAGCTTTCGTGACCAAGTAGGCTTATCTGCCCTGTCTTGCGCCGTATTCGTTTTAGCCCTGCTCGTAGAGTTTTTTTTATGGTAATGCCGCGAGCAACGACTGTCAATTAGCATGGGTCTCAGTGAAAAACTCGCCTGCTCAGATTCGGCACCTGCTCCGCCTTGGACAGGCTTTACTCATATGCTTACTACTGGTAGCCTGCCTGTTGATCGAGCTTTGGCTTGATCAGCCTTTGAGCAATAGCAAGTAGTCACCACCATGACGTTGGGCCGGCCCAACGCCGAACTCGATATATTCGTTTATTCTACTCTCACCAGTTGTGCTTGCCCTCAACTACTGCGAAAGGCTCGTGCAAGCCATGAATACGCTACACTTCATTGCCCTATAGAGCATTACCTTACCCAAAGCTTTCCACAAAGCACTGGCGCAACTCTTGGTACAAGTGCAAGGGCAACCCTGGATTGATCTGAAGGCGAGCATTGGCATAGTGAAAGCTTAAGTGATAACAAGCCGCAATAGCAAGGCCTTCGCTTTCCAAGTAGGCCTGATAGCGTTCAGCAACTCCAGCAACCAACTGAGTGAATTTTAGATAGCACTTTTTCGCTTCCGCGCTGTTGGCGTAACGTGTTGCGTTGGGTGAATCCATGTAGCGTAAGTAAAGTAATCGTTCCTTTTCTTCGTATTAATGGGCCTGTGGGGTGAAGCGACACCGGAACTAACAGCCTACCGCGGCCTACCGGATAATGTGCTCAGGAGTTTGTGGCCCGACAATAGCGACCCTGCACTTATCACTATGCCTAAGATTGCCGGTCCAATAGACCCGGTGAACTACCAGCTTCTATCCTAAGACAAATTGCTCGCCTCCTTATCGCCTTAGCATGATGGTTGAGGGCAGTTACTCGGGAACGATACACTGACGGTCGGATTCGGATAGTGAGCGAGTAAAACATAGCAAAGAGAGTGAAAAAACCTTTTAGCAGCAGAAATCGAAGCTAAGGTGCCAATGGACCCTAACAATGGCAATTTTCCTGGGTCAATGTCTCTTTTCACTCGGTCAATGCCTCCTATTTATCAAGCAGCACTCATTGCTTTTCTATGCTAGCACTTGCTGTTGCAGCCTAGCAACGAAAGCTACAATAGGATGAAAAGAATTTTCGGCAAGGCAATCATGTTGAATTCTGCCAGCCCAGATTGTGTCAGAAAACAGCGAAGTTCCGCTCTCCCCGCTCCCGCCCCTAGTCGCAATTCATTAGCAGCACTAAGCTTTTATTTTCCATTGCGAAAAATATATTTTACTTCCGTGTGACTTTTTGCCGACGGCTTGCGACTAATATTCCTGTCTGCCGTCTTCTCCCGTTTCTCGTGTCCTCCTTCGCGCTCCAGCAGGAATTTCTTCGCCTCTTATCGACGCACCAGCGGCGCCTGCATAGCCTGTGCCGCATTTATTACCTGCGGGCAGAAGATCGGCAGGATGCTTTTCAAGAGATTGTGCTGCAACTCTGGAAATCCTATCCTTCTTTCAATGCCACTGCCCACGTGGCCACTTGGATGTACCGGGTGGCGCTCAACACGATTTTCTCTCGCCTTCGCCAAGCGAAAGCGCAGCCGCAATGGGTGGGCTGGAGCGAGCAACTGCAACACCTGCCCAACCCAGATGACCTAGTGGCGCCAGCGGACGCTGCCGACGCTCTGCATGAAGCAATCCACCACCTTTCGGCCGTGGACAAAGCCGTGGTTTTGCTGCACCTGGAAGGCTATGGCTACCAAGAAATTGCCGCCTTGCTGGACCTGAGTACTACCACGGTCAGCACCCGTCTGTATCGCATTAAAGGCAAACTAGAAAAGCGCCTAAAGGGGCAATTGCTATGAATCTAAATGAACTTGATGCCTTATGGAAGGCGCATAAGCAGCAGGTCGAGGAGCATGATTTGTGGAGCGAGCAACAACTCGCCGCGCTGCTTACGCCCTCGCCTCCCCCCGCCCGTTGGGCACTGCGTCCGCGGCGTGCTGTGCTGCACCTGTGCCTGGTGCTGTTGTCTTTCGCCTTGGGCGGCTGCTAAAAAGACGCGTCAACGCCTTTTTGCTGTTTCACTTTTATCTTTTTCCCGATGAACTTGTTTGCCGCCCTCACGTGGACGACCAGCCCCATACTCTACAACTTCGGCTTTTGGCAGCTGACGTGGTATGGTGTTTTCTTTTCCTCGGGCTTTGTGCTAGGCTCGTTCGGGCTGCGGCACATTTTCCGGACCGAACGCGTACCGTTGTTTTGGGTGGATTCAATAACGGGATATGTGGTTCTCGGTACGGTGCTAGGCGCGCGCTTGGGGCACTGCGTGTTCTACGACTGGGCATATTTCTCCCAGCATCCTTTAGAAATTTTCTTTGTTTTCCCGTGGGCCGGACTTGCCAGCCACGGGGCTGCCATTGGCATCTTGCTGGTCACCTGGCTCTTCAGCCGACGCCATCACTTCGACTACTTATGGGTGCTCGATCGAATCGTGATTATGGTGGCGGTAGGTGGGGCCTGCATTCGTGTTGGCAATCTGATGAACTCGGAAATTGTGGGGCAGCCAACGCAGGTGCCGTGGGCAGTTGTGTTCCCGCGTGCCAGCGAGCATTTGCAAGCACCAGCACTACCCTTACCTGTTGGCGCGGTGCTGGTGCAGCCGGGCCAAGATTTAGCTCTACTGGCTCCAGGTACGCTGCCAACTGCTTCGTCTCGAATGGCGGTACCTCGTCATCCAACTCAGGTCTATGAGTCGCTGTTTTGCGTATTTCTGTTTGCGCTGCTCTACGGATTATGGAACCACTACCGTGAGCAAACACCCCGGGGGCTCTTGTTTGGCAGTTTTGTGACGTTGCTCTTCTCGTTTCGCTTCGGAATCGAGTTCCTGAAAGAAGATCAGGTGGCCTTCGAGCAACATTTACTGTTTAATATGGGGCAGTTGCTGAGTATACCACTGATTTTGCTCGGGCTATGGGTGATGCTTCACGCGGGCCGGTGGCCAGGCAAGCCCGCCAGTCATGCCCCTGTATGCTAGCTTCTCCTGCGCCGGCCTCGGCCGAAGTTCTCGGTTGAGTTGACGCCACGACAAGTCCGCCGAATAGAAAAACCACGTAAGCGAATTTTGCATGCTCCTGATCCGGCTGGCCTACCTTAGCGATACAGAAGCCTTAGCTCACCTGTTCTTACAGGCGCGACGAGCTGCTTTTCCGTGGGTTGATCCAGTTCTTTTTCAACTCTCCGACTTCGCGTCGCAAACCCAGGGCGAAACAATTTGGGTGGCGGCTTTGGCTGAGGGACCTGTGGTAGGCTTTATTTCGGTGTGGCCGCCCAGTTGCTTTGTGCATCACCTCTTCGTAGCGCCGGCTTACCAGGGCCAAGATATCGGCCAGCGCTTGCTGGCCAGCCTCACTTCGTGGTTGCCTCTTCCGTACACGCTTAAGTGCTTGACCCGAAATACGCGGGCGCTAACCTTTTACCTGAAGAACGGGTGGTTGCAAGCGGGTAGTAGCGGGCAAGGCAACGATGCCTATCAGCTTTTACAGTTTGGCACCGCACCGCCAGCCTGTCCCAATAAGCTAAGCTCCTCAACAGAAGTAGGGTTGTAAGGCGACAAGTAGCCTCAACCGTTCAGCTCAGGAAATCAACTAGGCAGCGCCAGCAAGTTGTTAAGTAGCCGGCTTCGTGTCGTTTCAGGCTCTGGTACACATCACCCACGGTCTGCCAACTCTCGAATTCAGCGTCGGGCAGGACGATGCGACACTGCCGCTCCAAGCAAATCACCAGCTCCACAATATCCAAGGAATCTAGCTGCAAGTCGCGTTGCAGGTGCAAGGCTGCAGCAAGCTGGGGCACCCGCTTGCCAAGTAGTTGGCGCCCTATCGAGGACGCGGAGACAGTCATTGGTCACAATACACTAAAGACGAACAAGAAAGAACGGCTACCATTCATCAGACAAACGCAGTTGGACAGCCACTGGATTGCCTGCGGGTAGACTACAAATAGGTTGCCTTCCCAAGGTCTCTATTTCGAGCGTGTCTGCTGAGGTAATCCTTGCCAGGACACCAACCGGTTC
Organism: Hymenobacter volaticus; assembly: GCF_022921055.1. Classification (GTDB taxonomy): domain Bacteria; phylum Bacteroidota; class Bacteroidia; order Cytophagales; family Hymenobacteraceae; genus Hymenobacter; species Hymenobacter volaticus. The sequence continues at coordinate 92,799 of NZ_CP095067.1, read as the reverse complement.
GTTTGCAGAATCCGCTTCTGGTATTCCTAACTACTCTTCATTCGTCTGCACTTTGCCTTGGGTTACTTCCAAATAATAGTAGTGCGTGCCAACAGGTGCCGCCGGGCGTACCTGGTCGTAGGGCGTGTACGTGCCGCTGAACACGACCTTGCTCTCCACTTGCTGCAAGGGCGCCGGCAGCGTCCCGCACAGCACGCCCATGTCCATCTCATCAATTGTTCCCGGCAGCGCCCGGTAGATGCAATACTGGCGCAAAGCCGCATCGAAGAGGATGCGGCCTTCCACGTTTTTAACCGTCTTGACCGTGGGTAGCCCGGCCGCACAGGTTTCGGAAGTAACAGTTGGGTTTTCAACTCCCTCCTTGCACCCCATTGCTAAGAGTCCGAGCCCGCACAAGAGGCGGTTGATGATCGTCATATTCATAAAATCAAGTGAAATTGAAGCTGCCCCTAACTTGAAGCAGCAGTGTGAGCGAGATGCAACCCAATTATCTTCACCCTTGTTAGGGTCCCATGTGTGAACACCATACGCCTACCCGTAAACTTCAACGTTTTGGCTTCTACTTGCTGGCCGGAGTGCTCGTGTTGCTGAGCCAAGCGTATTCGTGGTAAACCAACTGCCTTCACCAGTGAAGCAGGTCTATAAACTTTGCTCTGGACCCTGATAGCTCGCTTTCGTTCCGTTTTGACGGATAATAGGGTTTAGGCCAAGAGCTGTCTAAATCAAGGGTGAACCGGGCCGAAAGGTTCAGAAGGCCACTGTGGCCAAGATCCTCAGGGCCGGCAAGTGCCCCGTTTCCGACCACGTTCTGCGGGTTGTAGCTCCCGTTCTATGGTCTTGATTCAAGCTTTGTGCACGGGCCACAAAACCTTCGTAATACAGTTCGGGCGAGAGCGTAAAATATCTTATTGGGTGAATTTGGGCGCCTACCCCGGTCTGGGCCCCACCACCCCTACGAGTAGAGGTGAACGTATAATCCAAGCAGCCGCATAAGCCGCCCGTGTAAGAGCCAGTGGTTTGATTGCGGCGGTAGTAAACGTCTAAAAAGGTGTACAGCCATGGGTGGTGGCTAAGCAACGCATATTGGGCTCCTACCCCCAACTTGAGGGTTTTTTCTTGCGTCTCGCCAACCGCACAATCCGCGCAATACTCCGGGGTTTGCGTTGTTTTGTGGCGAGCGTTAACGGCCGCTCGCAAGCCGAACCGTTGGCGGGTGTAGCGCACGAATCCTCCCGTGAGTCCCTTCCACTGCGAGCTGGAAAAAGGCCGGTAATTGAGCGCTTCCACTCCCACTTCATAACGAGGCGAACGGGGTACTGGAATTACTCTTTCTTGCGCATGCATGGACACAGGCGTAGTAAGAAAGGCCAAGCAAAATAAAAGTAGCTTCATGATAGGAGGAAGCGTAGGGAGTAGAGACCGGATACAGGGAAGGCGCAGCGCATGGAAGAGCCGGTGCAGACGCCAACCGTTGCATTGCTGAGAAGACTATTAGTATATGCTAGTTGCGGAACGATAATGCTGTACCAGATCGGCAACAAGGTTGTACAAATGGCAGTCGTGCAGAGGCCTGCTCATTACAGTAGGGTATTCGAGCGGACGCAACTTGTTGAAAGCACCTGAACGCCTTTTTCTGTCCCTTGCTAGTATTATCCTGCGCTTTCATTGCTCTCCCAATCAACAGGCACATGATCTTAATCAAAGAAAGAGACCCTAGGCTCATTACCCTTAGACGGGGTGGCACGTTGACCGATTCCAATCACCATCTGCTAGCCTTGTGGGCGGCAACTTGTGCCGAACATGTGCTACCCTTTTTCGAATCGGTGCAGCCTTCGGACCCACGACCCCGCCGAGCCATTGAGCAGATTCGGGCCTGGGTGCGCGGGGAGGTTCGGATGATGGAGTGCCGGGCAGCAGGAGGCCAGGCCATGGCGGCAGCCAGATCGTTGAGCGGCGCCGCTCGCAATGCCGCCTACGCGGCTGGTCAAGCGGCCGTAGTAGCGCACGTCGCGGCCCATGAACTAGGGGCGGCAGCTTATGCCCTTCGGGCCGTAAGAGCTTCCGTACCAGAGGAGCTGAAAGAGGAAATAGGGCGGAGAGAATGCCAATGGCAGCGAGACCAGCTCCCTGCTGCCATTCGCGACCTAGTGCTTGAGGACCAGCAAGCGAGAAATCATGTTTGCTGGTTTGTGTTCAGCAGCATATAAGCTGGCCTTTTGAACAAAGCAAATTCGGCCTTTTAAACAAACTAAGCTGGAGGAAGACAACTTACTTTTGTTTTGTCTACAAGCACCTCTGCTAACACCTTCTCCTTCTAGCTTACGCAGGGGAAGACGTTGGCAGAAAAGCCTTATTGAGGCCGCTAGAAGGCGTCAAATTAACCAGGAGCATTTTAGTGTATCGCAGTGAAGCAGATAAACCTAAACCGCAACGCGGACATTGTGAAGACCTGCACCGAAGACCATCACTTTCGGGCGGAAATGCTCTTAGCAGAGAATGTCTTGGTGCGCATCCTCTCCGGTGAATTGAAAGTAGTCCTGGCCGACCGCATCTACACCTTTGGCTTGGGTGATACCCTGTTAGTACCGCGAAATCAATTGGCGACCCTAATTGCTTACCCCAAAGATGGATTGTCTTATAAGGCCGTCATCATGCGGCTAACCACTGCCATTCTGCGGGAGTACTACACCAAGAATAAATTAAGCTTGCCTCCTCCTCCAGCTTCCGGCATCCTGCCCTTTGCGAAAAGCCCTTTGTTGGACAGTTTCTTCGCTTCCCTGCTTCCCTACTTAGAGCTCGAAAATAAACTACAGGAAAAGCTCGTCGCTGTTAAAACCGAAGAAGCCATTGAGATACTCCGCAGTCTGGACCCGCAAAGTGACAGCGTGCTAGCCGATTTCTCGGAAGTAGGCAAAATCGACCTGGCTGAGTTCATGGAAACGAATTACATGTTCAACATTCCCTTGGCCAAATTCAGCCAGCTGACTGGTCGCAGCCTGACTACGTTTAAACGGGATTTCAAAAAGGCATTTCAGCTAAGTCCGCAACGCTGGCTTACCCAGAAAAGACTGGCACTAGCCCATCACCACTTAGTGGAAAAGCAAAGAAAACCCGTGGAACTCTATCAGGAAGCAGGCTTCGAGAACTTGTCTCACTTTTCTTACGCCTTTAAAAAGCAGTTTGGCTATCCCCCTACCGCATTAACCGGTCAGGTGGCTAGTCACTAGCCAGAGCCCATCCGGCGCTATGTTCGCGGGGGTCCCACTACGGGCTGCCAGGGATTCGTGTGTCTAATTTGAACTGGCGCATTCTTTAAAAAACCTTTGCCCACATGGACAGCGCACCGGCCGTCGGTAAGTCGTTAGTCTGGCCATGTGCTTGACTTCTGGCAAGCTCGTACTCTAACAGAAGCGACGGTCTGGCCTCTAGTTCAAGACGGGCTTACGAGCCAGACTTCCACAACTCCAAGTGTTCAGCAAAGCGGTCTGAAAACAGACACCTAGATGCGCAGCGGCATGCTCAGTCGACTAGCGCGCATGGTTTGACGAGTAAACTATTTCGTCCAGTTGGATTTCCCCGCTGGTTTTTCAATTCTTTCTTTTTCAAGTAATTAATCAAATGAAATCAGCATTAGTAACTGGCGCCAATAAAGGTATTGGCTTGGAAGTAGCGCGCTTGCTCGCCCAACACGGGTTCTTCGTTTATGTCGGGAGCCGTAGTTTGGCAAATGGAGTTGCTGCCGTGACAAAGCTCCACGCCGCCGGGCTCGAACACATCGAAGCCGTCGAACTCGATGTCACTAATCCAGACTCTATCCGGGCCGCCCGTACGGCCATTGGCGAAAAAACGCCGGTCCTGGATGTATTGGTCAACAATGCCGGTATTTCTGGAGGGGCACCCCAATCGGCTCTTGACGCCTCCCTCGCGCAGTTTAAAGTGGTGTTTGAAACGAATGTGTTCGGTGCGGCTGGGGTTACCCAGGCGTTTATGGATTTGCTGGCAAAAGCAGTGGAACCACGCATCGTGAATGTGAGCACTGCCATGGCTTCGCTTACCTTGTACGCCGACCTCAACAACAACAATTTCGCCGCTAGGTATCCAGTGTACCAGTCGTCTAAAGCGGCCTTGAATATGTACACCATCAACTTAGCCTACGAACTCCGCGACACCCCCTTCAAAGTCAATGCGGTATGTCCGGGCTGGACGAAAACCGACTTCACTGGTCACCAAGGCACGAGCACGGTAGAGGAGGCTGGGCAACGCATCGTGAAGTATGCGCTGATTGGCCCAGATGGCCCAACCGGAAAATATTTCAGTGAAGAATACTTTCCGAAACCTGCCACTTGCCCGTGGTAACAATGAGACCCCATGAGGTACTGCTAAGTCCCGAAAGCTTGTCTTCGCACGCGGCGAAGTACACCGCCACGCAGATGATGTAAGAACAGGCTTGCTTCAACAAAACTCCTGTAACAACCCGTGCTGCCCTGCTGGTAGCACGGGTTGTTCGCGTTAGCACGGGCGGGCATACTGACTAAAGATGGGCACGTTGCCTGTGCGTTTAATAACTAGGCAGGTCTTTTAGGCGACTGGTGCTGCATTTCACGCTAAAGGGCCGGCTAGCCACTGTTGAGCAATGGCTAGCAATCAACAATTAGTAAAGCGACAAGATCACGAAAGCCGTTGTATTATAAAACCAGGGTAGCAGTTTTTGTTCAGGTTTCAGTACTCAAATGAAAGTTGATTCAACTCCTGGTTTCGTGTGGGCGCTGGGGGCATAACTCTTGACAAAAGTCAATGGGAGCGGCTAGCGCTGAAAATACTTTTGCCTTCCTGGTGTAGTCTTAGGCCGTGGTCACTCGGCTTCAGACCCAAACGGTATGATTCACAACTTCGGTAATAGGGCCACCTCCGATTACGGTTGGGAATAGAAACCTGAGTTTCGGCCTTAGTTTGACCGATGCTCCCGAACTTGGGGCGCCCAACATACGAGGCCGCAAAGCGCAGAATGCTTGCATTGCCTTATTGGGCACCAGTTGAACACGCTTTACCAGTTAATTCCGCTACAATGCTTCTCTCCCAGACAAACAACCCTGCTTTGCTGCTCATTGACATACAAAAGGGCTTTGATGACGTAGCCTATTGGGGTGGGGAACGCAACAACCCCACCGCCGAAGACCATGCCGCGCAACTCTTGGCGTATTGGCGAGCTAACCAATTGCCAATTTTTCACGTGCAGCATAGTTCCACCAATCCGGTTTCGCCCTTGTGGCCCGGCCAGGCAGGCCACGACTTCAAGGAGGGATTTCAACCCCTCCCCGGCGAAACGGTGGTCCCTAAGAATGTCAACAGCGCTTTCATCGGCACCGACCTCAAACAACAACTAGACGCGCAGCACCTTACAACCTTGGTTATTGCGGGCCTCACCACCGACCACTGTGTTTCGACTACTACCCGGATGGCTGGCAATTTCGGGTTCACTACCTTCTTAGTAGCCGACGCCAGTGCTACCTTCAACAAAAAAGGAATTGGCTCCCAAAGTTTTGATGCCGAGCTCATCCATCAAACTGCCCTGGCAAGTTTGAATGGGGAGTTTGCTACAGTCGTAAACACGGCTACGGTAATCAAGCAACTAAGCGCAAGCCAACAGCTGGCTTAAGTCAGGGACTGGCAAATTTCAATCCTCTGCCAACCACGCAGTGGAGCCGCGCTTTAGAAAACAGGAGCCTTCCTTGGTTGGCTAGCACCAAAACCATCATCATCTACACGAGCCTCAAGTGGGCGTAGTACTTCATCAACTACTTAGCTAACTGGCCGCAGCGGGGTATCCATAACATCTTCAGTGCCCCTGCCGGACGGATATTGGCTTAGGGAATGCCCCACAGTTCGCAGCACGTAAAAATGCGGTCGAACTAAGAGCTGGGCATCCTGTCCCGGGTTCAATGCCCTAGTGGAGGGCCGTTAACTGGTACTGTGCTGACTGTGGCTGACAGTGAGGGCGCACACTTTGTAATGACCTTCACCAAGCAAGCCAAAAGCAAAGCCGGATAAGCCTTTTACCAAGCAGTGCTATTGCTTGAGTAATAGACAGAAAAGCTCACAGAACTGCTGGATAACTGAGAGGCATTTGTGTTTAATTTCAACCCGTTCTATCGTCAACTTACTTCTGCTTCGCTCCTGCTATGAAAAACATTGCGTTGTATGGATTTGGCCGCATTGGGCGGCAGTTTTTGCGCGTTGCGCTAAGCAAGCGCCTGTTCGTTCCGGTGTCCATTTCCGATATTCGCGACGAGGCTACCTTGGCGGCGCTCTTCGCCGTGGACACCAACTACGGGCGCTGGCCGGAACCTGTGACGGGCACCGTGGGCAAACTACTTATCGGCGCGCAGGAAATCCCGTATCTCAATTCCTCAAAAGAAATTCCTGATTGGGCCGCGCTAGGAGTGGACCTAGTGGTGGATTGCACGGGCCGCGCCACTACCCGCGCCGGCGCCCAAGCCCACCTCGACCGGGGCGCTAAGTACGTGTTGGTGAGCGCGCCCAGCAAGAGCCTCGCCGACTGCGACGCCGTGCTGCTCAAGGGCATCAACCTCGATACCTTCGACCCAGCCGCCCACCATATCGTGAGCATGGGCAGCTGCACCACCAATGCCTTGGCAGCGCCTATCAAAGTGATTCGAGAAAACTTCGGGATTCAGTACGGCTTGTTTTCCACGGTGCATTCCTACACCAACACCCAGTCGCTGACCGACCAACCCATGAAGGACCGGCGCGACTCGTGGGCGGCCGCCGAGAATATCATTCCTTCTTCGTCGGGGGCGGCGCGGGCGCTGCAATTCATCTGGCCCGATCTGCAAATCACGGGCAAAGCCTACCGCGTGCCTACTCGCACCGGCAGTATCGCCGAGCTGAACCTGGTGACGGAAAAGGAGTGCACGGTGGACGAAGTGAAAGAGGCGTTCCGCCGGGCCGCGCAGCAAGGGCCGCTCCAAGGCGTGCTCGATGTACTGGAAGACGAGTGGGCCAGTTCGCGTATCGTGGCCGACCCGCATACAGCCCTAATCGACCTGCCGCTGACGGCCAAGCAGGGCCAACTGCTGTCGGTGGCCTCCTGGTACGACAACGAATGGGGCTTCTCCAACCGCCTAGCCGAAGTGGCCGCTTTTCTGGCCGAGCGCATCTAGGCTCTCACCTCCATTCCAAGCTACTAGTCACCTGCCTTGCGTCTTTTCTGCCTCCCGCATGATTTGGCTTCTGTTTGCTCTCAGGGAAGACTACCTGGTTAAACTTCAGCGCAACTGACCCCAAACGCACTTGTATGACTAGCCGAATCAGAGGCTTAATGCTACATAAGCTCATTAAATTTCCGAAACGGAGAGCTTAATTAGATCATGCAAGAGCACATGCGGGAGGCTAAGAGACGTCGGCAACGCGATTGACCAAGCCAAAGATGCCTAGATTACGCCTGTTGGGAATAATCGTTGGCGTATAGCTGCCTCTTGGAAGAACATGTCCAACTTACGGTAAACTACCATTTATGCCACGCCGCAAAATCTCTTAGGGTTCAGGCCGTAATGCTTTTTAAACAGCCGGCTGAAGTGGCTTAAATTGGAAAAACCCAGTTCATAGCCTACTTGCGCTACCGTATGTCGGCCATGCTTCAGCAAAAAAGCGGCTTCTTCCATTCGGGCTTGCTGGTAATAGGTATAGATGGTAGTGCCAAACGTTTGCTTGAACAGCTGTTTTAGTTTGGTTTCACTCATGGCGGCACTTAGCGCCAACTCCCGCAATACCGGCGGCGTGCTTAGGTCACTGATAATTTCTTTGCGGATGTAAAGCAATCTAGCGGCGTCGGCGCTGTTAATCGTTTGATGGGCAGTGCTTGCTCGTAAAGACAGTTTTTGGAAAACTAAGTAGAGCAATTCCAGCACCTTGATCTGCATATAAAAGTTGCCAAGGCTAGCGTTCATATCGACCGCCGCCATGTTTTTGAGCAGCAGCTTGGTCTCCGCGTCCATGCTTTCAAAGAAGAGAAACGAGTTGCCGCGGCCCGTAATGGTTTGTACCACTGAATTCGGGTCACTGATGGCTACTAATTCCTTTAACCGGACCGGCGTAATCGCAACCACTACATAATGAATCTGTTGGTGGGCGGGAAACCGGATGGTGGAGCTAAGGTCGTTGGACGTAACCTGAATGGCTGACTCATCGCGCTGCGAGAAAAGGACGTGAGGCTTATCGTTGTAAGCGATACCAAGCGCCTGCTCGTTGTTGTAGAAAAAGACAGTGATCAGCTCGTTTCCTAGGCCAGAGGTGTTGCGCTGGATGATCAGATCTTCCTGAAGCTGGTAGTGGTGGATCGTAACCTTGAAATCCGGCCCAAATGCCAATTTGCGGATATACCCTTGCCCATGCTTTTCGGGTATCTCTAAAAGACCATCGCGGATAGGTGCTTGTAAATGACGGGCGAAATACGTGGTGAAATCAAAATCGGGGGTGGCAGAAAAACTGAAGTTCATGGCCATAGAGCAGCTTTTTGCTTGTTTCAGCACTGATACATAACCCCAAATTGCAACTGTAGGGCGTAGCCTGAAAATGGTCTTTCGCTGTTCGCCATGCATTCAACTACAACCTCACGCAGAGTTATAGCGGGACGAAACAATAATAAACTAGTGGGAACCGCTAAGGACGGTTCCCACTAGTTTATTTTACGCCTGCTCGTACTTATTCTTAAACTCCTCGACGAATTGCTCCAGTTTGATTTTGCCGGTTACTTCTGCCCCGGTGGCAAAAAAGTCGCGGGTAATGACACCTTCCCGCACTCCTTGTCCAAGTCCGGTGATTAACTCAACTAATTCCGAGGACATACCAACTGATAACATTCCTTGTTTGAATTGCTCGTCGGGGATAGTTGTCCAAGACAATTCGGGTTTTCCGATAGCCGGACCAAACAGGGAGGCAATCTCATTGCCGGTCGAGATATCGCTCACGATATACTTCACCTCAAACCCGTTTCCTTTCCCTTGTAATTCTTCCACTATTGCCGACGTAATATCCTCTAGGTGGGTTAGGGCCAGTTGGTTGTTCCCCTCGTAATTATTGCCGAAGATGTTTCGGTTTTTGATCAGCGCGATATCTCGGAAGAAGTTAGTATAGAAAAACCCTGATCGTAAAACGGTGACGTTCACCCCGGCTAACTGCTGAAATAGTTGCTCTACCCGGTGCACGCCTTGCACCGGACCTGTTCCTTGCGCCGCATCAGCTCCCACGCTGCTCAACAAAACCACTCGGGTTACTCCTGCCTCCTTGATGGCCTGAGCATAGGCCTGGCCAGCCTCCGCGAGGTTCTGGATCAGATTCGTCGTTCCCATAGTTGGCGGCAGCATGGTGTAAACGGCATCTGCCTTACGGAAAGCTTGGGTTAAAAACGCCGCGTCGCTTATTGATCCGACAGCCGCGATGGCTCCCAAAGCCTCTATTTCGCCTTGGCGGTCAGCTTTACTTGTGATGACGGTTACTTCATGTCCTGCTGCGAGAAGCTTTTCTACTACTGGTTTGGCCACGTTTCCTAAGGAACCGGCTGTTGTAATTTTCATGTTTTCTTTATTTTAATAGGTAAGCCAAGCTATTACCACCTGTTGGCAGTTAGCCTAGATTTTGTCGCTTTCGGCTGTGCTGCCGGACTTTACAGGCCGTTGGATCTGGAAGATCAGCTTCGATCTATAAGAGAATCACTCTTTAAAAACTTATCTACCGAGGTTACATAAGCTGGTAGTCAAGAGGCGTATTTATGGCTGATTTTGGTGTTCAAGGATTTCGAGCTTTAACTGCCGGTGGTTTGACTGCTATCCATCCGCTTTTTTCAGCGCCATACGCTTCCTGTAAATGCTGACGAGTAGCTCTGCTGAACTGACGGTTTTGTTGGTTGACACCCCATTTTCTGACCGACATCGATCTTAAAGGTTACCAAGCAAAGGTGAGCGTTCTGCAGATCGCAGAATAGCGCAAAAAGCCAGAAAAACAGTCCTAAACGACAAGGCGAGTCAAGCACGATACATTCTAGATGGGGCTTCTTCTCTTCTCATAAGTATGTATAGGGAATGTTGGCAGTAGCATCCTTTCTGTCCTATAGGGCTGATTTGTTGTCCCATAAGAATATTTTTTGAGCTAGCATGCTCTCCATATTTGCTATACAACTGATCAAGCATATGGAAAATCACGAAAAGCACCCGTTATACTTGGGCCCCATAGACGGAAAAACTGTTTCCGTGATTGGTGACACCTACCGCATCTTAGTCAGCGGAGAAGACACGGCTGGCACCTTCGCGACGATTGACATGCTGATACCTCCCGGCGGGGGACCCGGCCCGCATGCCCACGCGGCTTTCGAAGAAACCTTTTATGTGATTGACGGGGAGATTGAAGTCAAATCCGAGTTTGGTGATTTCGTAGCTGGCAAAGGGTCCTTTATCCGTATTCCGAAAGGCGGCGTCGTGCACTGCTTTAAAAACAAGACCCAACAAATAGCGCATTTGCTTTGCACCGTGGTGCCAGCCGGCCTGGATACGTTGTTCGAGGAAATCGGCCAACCCGTAGCAGCAGGGCACTTTCTGCCGCCGCCACCACTGGATGCAGCTTCTATTAGAAATCTACAGGCTGTTGCAGAAAAGCATGGTCAACAAGTATTTCCCCCAAATTATTTAGGCTAGACCCAGTACATGAAACTCGCTGCCTGGTTGCTCTCTGCATTTGGGTGCGCTAACACTGGCAACTAGTTGCCGCCCAGACTCAGACGGTCCGCCCGCAGAGCGGCCAGCAGGGCCAAGTCGAGACAGGTGCCAATCAGCTCGGTGGTGTTGCGCCAAAAATTACCGCTAATGCGCTAGCATCGAAGCAGATGCCTAGCGCTAGAAACGAGCCCCTTGTAGTGGTGTAACCTAGTTAAGTTTGTCAGCTCCGATCCTAAATGGTGAATTACTAACCCATTGGTGGATTAAGTTGGGTAACCATCAGCGAGGGCTATAAAGGCGCTAAGCATGCAAGCTTCACACTGCTTTCCAGCTTCTGGAAGTAGCGCACATAAACTTGGCGGGTACCACTGCTCTACGCTTGAGGTGGCGTGGCATAGTCTCTCATTCAAAGCTACTTGCAACTACTGCTGGTGTACTCTGGAAGCACGGTGTTCTGCTATGGCTAGCGGAGTACCGTCATTCCTCATGGAAACATAATCCTTATTCGTATTTAGAAACAACTAAGCCCCGTAAGTGCCTTATTACTATTTTTAACAATAATTTTGATCGTTTTGTGCTTAAACGATCAAAATTATTATCTTATTGTTATTCATTTGGCTTTGCTTAGTTAAGCGCTACTTGCTGGTTCTATAAGAGTGGCTTCCTTACCGCACTTAGCTACACGCTGCCATTTATTCTATCCCTCTACTTCTACACCATGATTTTGATAGCAGACGGTGGTTCCACCAAAACCACTTGGTGCCTAGTTGACGGCCTCGCCACTCGCTCGTTCTTTCACACGGAAGGCTACAACCCGGAGTTTATTGACACGGCTGGTATCGTTGCTTCGCTGCACCAAAACTTGCCGAGTACACTTGCCACGCCTGATATCGCCGAACTCTATTACTACGGCGCGAGCGTAGTGTCCCCACTGCAAGTAGCGACGGTGACCCATGGCATGCAGGCGGTGTTCAAGCAAGCCCGAGTGTTTGTAGGACACGACTTATTGGCGGCCGCGCGGGCGCTGCTCGGTCAGGAATCGGGGTTTGCGGCTATTCTGGGAACGGGCACCAACTCGTGCATTTATAATGGGGTGCGTGTTACGCACAATGTGGACTCGCTCGGGTATTTCCTTGGGGACGAGGGCAGCGGGGCTTTTATTGGCAAGGGACTGTTGCGAGACTACTTGCGCGGGCAGATGCCCGCTAGCTTAGCCGCAAACTTTCATAGAACGTACAGTTTAGAGCGCGATACTATTCTAGACCACCTATACAACCGGCCCTTCCCGAACCGATTCATCGCCAACTTTGCCAAGTTTGCCTACGAGCACTACTACAACAGCTACTGCCAACAATTGGTGAAAGAAGCGTTTACCTTATTCTTTCGAAATATTATCAGCCTGTACCCAGACTACTCGTCCTACACCTTCAACTGTGTGGGGTCCGTGGGGTACCATTTCCGCGATGCGTTGACCGAGGTGGCCACCACGCACGGCATGAAAGTCGGCAAAATCATCTCTTCACCCATCGACGACTTAGTTTCCTACCACCTAGCGGTTGCCCCCTGAACTTGGTTGTTTTCCACCCTTTTCCAACGAGTGGTTAACCTCTCTCAGGTATACTATAGTAGTGCGTGGCACTCTGGTATCAGGTTGTCTAGGTGGCCCTACACCTACTAACCACCTTGCAACAGAGCACCCTTACTTTGGCTCTGCATCGGTCTTATCTTAGCTTACCCTTGTTTCTGCTCCAGTTTATCTTGGCAGCCTGCCAAAGATAAGTTGCTGCTGCGCTTCGGCTACTGGAATAGCGTCTTGCCGCGTAACAGCACGCGTAGGCCCTTACGCTTAAGTGACAGATTAGGCACCATGCTACCTTGATCTTGCAACCGGCTTTTGTAGGCCATCAGCAGGTCGCGGTAGGTAACGACGCCTGTTACCTGCGCCTGTTTGCCGGAGGAAAGGACGGGTAGCACGTCGACGTTTTCGCGGGCCATACGTTCCACCACGGTGCGTAGCGTATCGGTGGCCAGTACCGTGCGGAAGGAGGCTGCAGCAAGGTGCTGATGGGCACATGCTCGTCGGCCTGCCAGCTGGTTAGAGCCACGGTGCTGAGTAAGCCAGCTAAAGTACCACACGTACTCGGGGAAGCCAGGCCGTATTCCAGCCCGCGTAAGTCAGCCACCAAGTGGTGCTCTTCCACAAAATTGCGGGTGATTTCGTCGCCCTTGTTGCTGTAGTAGCAAATCCGCAAGACCCCTTCCAGCAGAAACCCTACCTGTCGGCTTATCTGGCCCGCCTCCAGAAAGTAAGCATCCTTAGGCAAGGTCAAGGTCGTGGTTTTGCTGGCAATCAAATCTAGTTGCCGCTGGTTCAGCGACCCGAATTGCAAGAGGTAGGCAAAGAGTTCATCCATAGGGGGCAAGTTAGGCGGCCACAGGGAGGTGGAACTTGTCATTTGGCAAAAAAGGCGGCTAGAATCCTGCGAAACAGGCCGACGAATACAGCTCGATACATACAAGAATCAAAGTTTTCCCCTACCTCAGTAGTTTCTGCGCATACTTAGCTTCTTACGAGGCCCCAGGTTGCGCAGTCAAGATTATGCAGAAGCTCGGTTGCCTGCTGAATCGCTAGATGTTGATTCCTGCGGCTGTAGGGTTTGTTGCTTAGTTATGCACTGTTTGCTCCCGTTGCCAATGGTATCTTGCTACCACGGTCATCTGCCATAACAGTTCCTTTTCCGTTTCTGCGCATGAAAAAACTGCTTCTTTCCGCTACCTTATTACTTGCCACTGCTGCCGTGTCTGAGGCCCAGGAATTCAAATACCAAACGCCCCCCAAAGCCATTCAGGACCTGTTGCTGGCGCCTCCCACGCCCCGCGTGAGCTTAACTTCCGACGGCCGCACGTTGGCCTTGTTGCAAGTTCAAGATTTTCCCACGGTAGCTGAGTTGGCCCAGCCAGAACTCCGTTTGGCTGGCTTGCGCTTCAATCCGCGCACCAACGGCCCCAGCCGTGTCAGCTATGCGGTGGGCATCAAGCTCAAAAAGCTACCCAACGGCCCCGAAATCGACGTAAAGGGCCTCCCGCCGCAGGCCCGCATCAGCGGCATCAGCTGGTCGCCCGACAACAAAACGATGGCTTTTGCCCTCACTACGCCTGGCTCCGGCTCGGACGGGCGGGTGGAGCTGTGGGTGGCCGACGTGGCCACGGCCACAGCTCGCCGCCTACTGAACACCCCACTCAACGATGCTTTCGGAACCTCTTTTGAGTGGGTATCCGACAGCAAAACCCTGCTGGCGCGTACCGTACCGGCCGGCCGCGGTTCTGCCCCGGCCGCCGATGCGGCCCCCACCGGGCCCGCCGTGCAAGAAAGTAGCGGTAAAAAGTCGGGAGCCCGCACCTACCAAGACTTGCTGAAAAACCCCGCCGATGAACGGCTATTCGACTACTACGCCACTTCGCAGCTCGTGAAAGTGAGTTTAGCAGACGGTCAGGCGCAGCCCTTAGGGCAGCCAGGGGTTATCCAAACCGCGTCGCCCTCGCCCGATGGCAAATACGTGTTGCTGCGCACTCGTCACCGGCCGTACTCCTACCTGCTCCCGCTAAGTAGTTTCCCGCAGCGCATCGATGTACTGGACGTGGGTAGCGGGGCGCTAGTGAAAACCGTGGCCGACCTGCCGCTGGCCGACAACGTACCCACCAATTTCGATGCTGTAGCCACCGGCCCGCGGGGCCATTCCTGGCGCGCCGACGAGCCAGCCACCATTGCCTATGCCGAAGCGCAGGATGGCGGCGACCCCAAGGTGAAAGCCGATATTCGAGACAAGCTCTATACCCTGAGTGCGCCGTTTGCAGGTGCTGCGCAGGAGCTGGCGGCGTTGCCTATGCGCTTTGCGGGCCTTACCTGGGGCAACAATAAGCTTGCCCTGGCCGATGGCTACCGGTGGGCCGACCGTCACCAAACTACCTGGCAACTCAACCCTAGCACCCCGGGCGCACCGCTTCAGGTGCTCTTCGACGGCTCGGAGCAAGACACCTACAAAAATCCCGGCACGCCTTATGAACACCGCAACGCCCAGGGCAAGTCAGTGCTACTCACCGGCGGCCCCTCGGGTCAGAGCATTTATCTGCTCGGGCAAGGCGCTTCCCCCGAAGGCGACCGTCCATTTGTGGACGAACTAAATCTATCCACCAAGAAAACCACCCGTTGGTGGCGTTCCGAAGCGCCGGTTTATGAAATTCCGGTGGCCATTCTGGATGCCAGCGGTCAGCACCGCGACCTGCTTACCCGCCGCGAGTCATTGAACGACAATCCGAATTACTTCCTGCGCGACGCCACCAAAAAAGACAAGCTGACGGCCGTTACTAAATTCGCGAATCCGTACGCTAGCTTCGGCGGCAGCTTCAAGAAGCAGGTGCTGCACTATAAGCGCGCCGACGGGGTGGACTTAACGGCCGACCTGTATTTGCCCCAGAAGTACAAGAAAACCGACGGTCCGCTGCCCACGCTAATGGAGGCGTATCCCGTTGAATTCAAAGACAAAAGCAATGCCGGGCAAGTGAGCGGCTCCCCTTACACGTTCACGCGGCTGAGTTGGGCCTCCCCCGTGTACTGGGTGACGCAAGGCTACGCGGTATTAGCCAATGCCAGCATTCCGATTGTAGGCGAGGGTAACAAAGAACCTAACGACACCTACACCGAGCAGCTAGTGAGCAGCGCCAAAGCCGCCATCGACGAAGGCGCCCGCCTCGGTGTGGTGGATGCCAACCGCGTGGCCGTAATGGGCCACAGTTACGGGGCCTTCATGACCGCCAATTTACTCTCGCACTCCAACTTGTTCAAGGCCGGTATTGCTCGCAGTGGCGCTTACAATCGCACGCTTACTCCGTTCGGCTTCCAAGGGGAAGAACGCACGTTCTGGCAGGCCCCGGAAGTATATAATGCTATGTCGCCGTTCAACTTTGCCGATAAAATGAAGACGCCTATTCTGCTCATTCACGGCGAAGCCGACAATAACTCTGGCACCTTCCCTATCCAGAGCGAGCGGTACTATGCCGCGCTAAAAGGCCAGGGCGCCACGGCCCGTTACGTAGTACTTCCTGCTGAATCGCACGGCTACGCTGCCCGCGAAAACTTGCTTCACATGCTGTGGGAAATGGATTCGTGGCTAAACAAGTACGTGAAAGCTCCGGCGCCTGCCAACTAAAGCGCACGGAATACCTATTGTCAAAAGACCGAAAAGCCTGGCACTGCCTCACAGCAGCCAGGCTTTTTTGCTGTCTGTTCTAATCTGTATTGAAGACAGAACACCTAACCCAATTTGAAAACCGTTCCCCGACTGAAGAGCAGGAGGACCTTCAGCTCGTTTTAGCCGCCTCTACCCTGCAAGCGAATGTTAATGATTGTTAAAGCCGCGGTCAGTCCAGGGGCGAGTGCGTAGTTTCAGGGGTTTCTCTTTGTTTGCTGCTATGACCTGTCGTTTCTTTCTGTTGTTCGGCTTGCTGGCAACCTGCTTGCTCGCAACCTATAGCGCACAGGCCCAACAAGCATTCGGTACCATTGGGGCACTGTTCAGGATTCGCTGAGCCACCAGCCCCTCGCCTTCGCGACGGTTGTGCTCTTACCTACTGCTCCCGCTGACCCCGCGTTGGCCTCTGGTACCACCAACGAGTTCGGCGTCTTTACTTTGGTGCACCTGCCACCCGGCACCTTTCGGCTTCATGTCAGCTTGCTGGGCTACCAAGCCCACGGGCAAGTAGTGACGGTTTCAACGGCCGCCGTAGCCCTGCCGACCATTCAACTTACTCCCTTCACGCAGAAGCTAGCAGAAGTGGTGGTTTCAACTCAGCAACCGCTGCTGGAAGAGCGCGTGGACCGCACAATATACCATGCCGAAAACGACCCAACAACCCGAGGCGGTGACGCTACGGACGTTCTTAAGCGCGTACCACTGCTTAGTGTAGACCTCGAGGGCAACGTGAGTTTGCGCGGTAGTCAAAATATCCGCGTGCTGATCAACAATAAGCCTTCGACCATTACGGCTAACAGCATTGCCGATGGCTTGCGCCAAATCCCCGCCGACCAGATCAAGACAGTAGAAGTCATCACGTCGCCCTCCGCCAAATACGATGCTGAAGGGTCCGCCGGCATTATCAACATCGTAACCAAAACCAACACTCTGCGTGGCGGCCAACTGAGTTTGGATGGCAGCGGCGGTACCCGCTCGGGCACGCTGAACCTGAACGGAAGCTACCGCACCGGCAAAATGGGGTTTGCGCTAGGCGGCTTCGGCCGGGCCGGCTACAACACACCGGGCCGTTTCGAAAACGCCCAGCAAACGACCAACCCAGCGACGGGTTTGCAAATCCAATCCACCCAGGCTGCCACCACACGCCAGAACCAGCTATTCGGCCGCTATACCCTGAGCTGGGACTACGACCTAAACGCGCATAACTCACTGGCTGCTTCCCTGGTCTACGGCACGCGCAACGCCACCAACTACCAAGACGCCCTAGCTACCGGCACCACCCCACTGGCAACGGGCAATACCGCCACCTCGGTGCGCAACGTGAAAACAACCGACGAGTCGGGCACAATCGATGCTAGTTTGAGTTACACCTATACCTACGCGGCGCCCCAGCGCGAATTGAGTTTCTTAGCGCTATTTAGCCGCAACAACCGCACCTACGACTTTGTCAACGATATCTACGCGGCCAGTGAGAGCAACTCGATAGGCCTCTCGGGCAACGACAACCCTAGTGTTAACCAAGAAATAACGGTTCAAACGGACTACCAAACCCCCACACTGAAAAATCATCTTCTGGAAATCGGGGTGAAGAACATCAAGCGAACCGTACAGAGCGACTACCACTATTATGGCTTTTTGGCGCTCTCGCAATCCAACAATTCCTTCCACTACGACCAAAATGTAGCGGCGGGCTATATGGCTTATACCATGGCCCTGCCTCACAACTTCACCCTTAAACCGGGCGTGCGCTACGAGTACACCGGTATTGCGGCAGATTACGGCAGTAGCGCGGTAGGCGACATTCCTAGCTACGGACTACTGGTGCCTAGCGTGAATCTGTTGCACAAACTTGCCAACGGCAACGCGCTGCGGTTGGCTTATAACCGACGCATCCAGCGCCCTTCCCTGCAATTTCTCAACCCGAACTTGCAAGCCGCTAATCCTCTGGTGCAAACGCAAGGCAACCCGTTGCTGCGCCCCGAATACACCAATAACTATGAGCTGGGATACAGCACCCTCCTGCACCAGGCCAACCTGAATTTCAGCGCCTTTGTACGTACGACCACGGGCTCCATCCAGTCGGTGCGCACGCCCCTGGGTGAGGCGAACTACCCCGGCGCAGTGCTGATTAGCTACGACAATATCGGGCAGGAAAGCGCCTACGGCGGTAGTGGATTTGCTGGCCTCAACATCAGCCAGAAATTTAGCTTCAACGGGGGAGTTGACACCTACTATCTGGTGCTGCAAAACAAGGTAGCCGACCCCACCTACGCGGCCCGCCAAGCGGGTCTGGTGCTAGCCGGCCGCTTGTATGGAAGCTATGCATTGCCTAAGGATTGGGGTTTACAGGTGTTCGGGTACTACCGCGGGCAACAGGTGCAGTTGCAAGGCTCGCAAAGCAACTTCGCCCTCTACAGCATGAGTATCAAGCACGACTTTGCCCAAAAGAAAGGTAGTCTCGGCCTCGGGGCGGAAAACTTCTTTTCGCCGCGCAACACGGTGCGTAGCGACATCGCAAGTCCGTTTCTCACCCAAAGCAGCCGCACGGTGCAGCATCTGACGAGCTTTAAAGTGTACTTCAGTTATCGCATCGGAAAGCTAACCGCGGAACCACGCCCTCATAAGAACGTGCAAAACAACGATTTAAAAACCGAGGAAAACGGCGGAGGCAGTCAGGGTACGGGCAGCACGCCTGATGCCACTCGGCCCGCCACTCCCGCGCCGGCTCCTGTACCTGTCAGCCCACCCAAAACGAACGGTCCTGCCGGGGCAACCTCTCCGTTGGTCCCAGCAACGGGTACGTCTACGCAACTGCCTGTTCCCCGGTTCCGGCTACTCCCTCACCCAGCCGCTCAATCACCCCACCCGTGCCACCCCGTAACTGATTTGCTACGCTCATAGAGACGCCTTTGCCGGGCACAATAGCATCACACTAGACAGTAGTACGCCCGGCCAGCAGCCCTAGCAGACGGCCTTAATTAGGGGTTGCTCATGCCTCCTCTTACTGGCGGTTAAAACTGGTCGGACACCTTAGCTGCCAACGTGCCGTATGTACAGTGCAGTCTTGCTTCTACCTTCACTTCACTCTCTATGGCTCCTGTTTCCAACACCACTCAGCCGCAACACGTGGCCCGTGCCCTACTGGCCACGTTTATGATCGGTGCCGGGGCAGCACACCTCACCTTCGCCCGGCAAGCCTTTCAGGCCCAGGTACCCGATTGGGTACCTCTGGACAAGGACACCGTCGTGCTCCAATCGGGCGTTGTTGAAATTGGGTTGGGGCTGGCCTTGCTGCTCTGGAAGCGGCGGCGAGTTGAGATGGGACTAGGTTTGGCCGCTTTCTATGCACTCGTGTTTCCGGGCAACGTGCACCAATACACCCACCACCTCTCCGCTTTCGGTCTCGACACCGATGCTAAACGACTAGGACGCTTGTTTTTCCAGCCTGTGCTGATGGGCTGGGCTCTCTGGTCGACCGGCGCCTTGCAGCAAAAAAGGCTGGAAAAGTAAGGGGTAAACTGTAATATTTTGAAGCTCGAGGTACAATAGAACAGTATGCGGCAGGCGAATAACAAGCCTTTTTACGGCGATTAAAGACTGCTACTAGCCAATCATTATGCCGTCCGCAAAGTCCATTGTGCCCTGATTCAATATAGTGGCAAGTGGTAATTAATAATGGAGTTTTTCCTAAAGATTACCATTGCCTTTGTAGCCAATAGCGCAAACACTGCTAGGTAAGGGGTAGCAGTAGGCATACTATGCTTATTGAATAATATTTATATGATTTAACATTTCTTTTATTAATACTTCCATATATTTATCCTTTAAACAGGAAAAACTATGGAAGACCAATATCCAAAAGCCATAAAAGAAATAGAATATCTAGCAGTTGGGGTAGCTAGCTGCGTTTTACTGCTTACCTGTATAGTTATACAGCTTGTTGTTTGATCGTAATCTGCGACGGGTGCAACTTAAAATCTATACGTAGCTCAGGTTCAACTGATTCCAGTTGCAAATTTCTCAACGACTTCCTGGTCAAGGGAGAAGTCAAGGTCGTTCAAGAGCAACTAAAGGCTATCTCAAATCTTCTGAATTCATACCGAGGAAGTTTTAATACTGTAAATCATTATGCTTCCCGTAAATGTTCGCGAATCATCATCGGCAATGGTGCCATCTTCACTGGTCCGTCGGCTCCGGACAGGTAGATCTTAATTTTTGATGCTTTACTCCTTTGTCTGAATTTGCTCCTGATTCTTTTAATCTGGAACGCTCCAATCAACTGGCAGCATCCAAAACAGGAAATTGAGGCGCCTAAGTAGACGCATTTTGAGGGCGGTGTTTCAGCTAATAAATTCCGGACTTAAAGCGCAGTGACTTGTATGTTCGGAGGACATAACGCATGAGTAATTGGAACTCCGCAGAGTGTCGAACAAACGGCATTACCCTCCACTATACCCGAACCGGGGCCAACAAACCACCCGTCATTCTACTCCACGGCTTGATGCTAAATGGCTTGTGTTGGACTGAGTTAGCCCAGGCATTGGCGCAAGACTATGACGTTATCATGCCCGACGCCCGGGGTCATGGTCAGTCGAGCACACCTGCATCTGGCTACCGATACGAGGACCATGCATCTGATATTGGTGGGTTGATCAAGGCTCTCAAACTGCCACCGCCCTTCCTGCTCGGCCATTCTATGGGCGGAATGACGGCTGCCGTAGTAGCCAGCCGTGACTTGCTTCCACTCCGGGGCTTGATTCTAGCAGATCCAACCTTTTTGAGCCTAGCAGTTCAGCAGGAAGTATATGCTAGCGACGTGGCCGATCAGCACCGGAACATGCTCACGAAGTCTTTAGAGGAAATCATGGCCGAAGCACAGGTCAGACACCCTACCCGCTCGACGCAAATGTTAGAACTAGTTGCGCGGGCACGCCTGCAAACCAGTCTGCGTGCCTTCGATGTTCTCACTCCACCTAACCCCGATTACAAGCAACTGATGCGGAAAATTACGGTTCCCAGTCTTCTTATATTCGGGGATAAAGGAGTGATTTCAGGTGCGGTAGCCGAGGAACTGCAAACGCTTAATTCTGCCTTGCAAGTTCAACAAATCCGGGAAGCGGGCCACGCGCTCCACTTCGACCAGCCCAAACGCTTCGCAACCATAGTCAAAGGCTTCCTTCATTCCATCTAAGCAGGTGATTTACGAACGTCGTACATGAATCCTTTGCCCGCTCTTGCTGTACAACTTTAACGAGAGGGGGTTCTTTTGGAATATACTTTTCCATGTCTTGCATCTAGTCCCCAATTTAAGTTAGTTGCAGTTTGGAGAGAATACCAAGGACCATTCAAGCGGTGTTAGATAGCTACTCCTCTGTCAGGTTGCTGGCATGCACTGCGGCCTAATAAAATATGATAAATGCTTCTACCAGCCGGAATTTGATAGCACCTTTGAGGTCCTTTTTCAAGAGCCGCAAGGAATGAACGCAACCGAGCAAGAAGAGCGAGAATACCTAGAAGAAATCAAGGAGAAACTTACCTTGGCTATCAGGCGGGTGGATGACGCCGTCAAACAGTTTTCTACCGAGCTCCGGCAGAAAAAAGAGTATATCCACGAGCATCAGTCGGGCATGGACGACGCCGACATGGTTGCCGCCGGCCAATCCATCAACCGGATGGCGTTTACTGGTGAGGCTGCCGTGACCCGCAAACGCAACCTCTTCAAGCTAAGTCAATCCCCGTACTTTGGCCGCCTCGATTTTGTCACCAAGGACCAAGTAAAATCGCCGGTCTATATCGGCGTGCATTCCTTCTTCGACGAGCAACAGCGCCTGAACTTAATCTACGATTGGCGTGCTCCAATTTCTTCGCTTTTCTATGATTATGAATTGGGAGAAGCCTCCTACACCACTCCGTCCGGAACCGTCCAGGGTCGCATCGAGCTAAAGCGGCAATACAAGATCCGCGACGGTCGCATGGAGTTCATGATCGAAAACGACGTCAACATTCACGACGACGTGCTGCAGCGCGAATTGGCCAAGTCCTCGGACGACAAGATGAAGAACATTGTCGCCACCATTCAGCGCGACCAGAACGCGGTGATCCGCAACGAAACCGCGCCGGTAATGGTCATCCAGGGCGTAGCCGGCTCCGGTAAAACGTCGATTGCTTTACACCGCATTGCGTTCCTACTGTATCGCTTCCGGGAAACTATTGCGGCCAAAGACATCCTGATTATCTCGCCCAATAAAGTCTTCGCCGACTATATCTCCAACGTCTTGCCCGAGCTTGGGGAAGAGCACATCCCGGAAATGGGCATGGAAGAATTGGCCGTCGACTTGCTTGAAAATAGGTATCAGTTTCAGACTTTCTTCGAACAGGTGTCGGCATTGCTGGAAAACCACAATTCCGCGTTTATCGAGCGCATCCAATTCAAATCCTCATTCGAGTTCCTCAGCAAGCTCAATCAATACCTGCTACACGTGGAGAACAACTACTTCACCGTAACCGAGCTTCGGGTTGGCAGAACCGTAGTTCCAGTCGCCGTTATACAGCAGAAATTCAGAACCTACCACCGAGTGCCGCTCCTCAAGCGCTTTCCGCTGGTAGCAAACGATATACGGGCTTACGTGCGCGATGCCGCCGGCCGCAAGCTAACGGGGCAGGAAAAAGCCACGATTGGGGAGGCTATTCCCCGCATGTTCAAGTTTCACCAGGTATTGGACCTGTATCGGGATTTTTTCCGGTGGATCGGGAAGCCCGAACTGCTAAAGCTCGACCACCACCTCCGCTTAGAGTATGCCGATGTTTTTGCTTTGATTTACTTGCGCATACGCCTGGAAGGCAGCACCACCTACGATCAGGTAAAGCACTTGCTAGTGGATGAAATGCAGGATTACACCCCGGTGCAATATGCTGTTTTGTCCCGGTTGTTTTTGTGTCGCAAGACCATCCTGGGCGACGTAAGTCAGACTGTAAATCCTTACAGTGCTTCCTCTGCCGAAACCATCGAACGAGTATTCCCGCAGGCCGACGTGGTTAAGCTATACCGCAGCTACCGCTCTACCGTCGAGATTACAGCTTTCGCGCAGCGCATTACACCGAATCCGCACATCATCCCGCTGGAAAGGCACGGTCAGGAGCCCGCACTACGGTACTGCAACGGCCAGCGAGAGGAATTGGCGGCCCTTCAACAACTGATTGCTGATTTTAAAATCTCCGGAAATAATTCGCTTGGCATCATCTGCAAAACTCTCCGGCAAGCCGAGCAGACGTACCAAGCACTTCAAGCGCCCGACGTTCAATTGCTTACGGAAGAGTCCACGTCTTTCAAAGAAGGGGTTATTCTGACCACGGCCCATCTGGCGAAAGGACTTGAATTTGATGCGGTGGTGGTGCCCTTTGCTTCCGCGCAGAATTATAAAACGGAGGTCGATAAGAGCATGCTGTATGTAGCGTGCACTCGCGCTATGCACCAACTCACGTTGACGTACTCTGGTGCTATTACCGCTTTCTTATCCGCTTAAATATCATATTGTCAACTAGTTGGCAAGCGGCGCTTAATCATGTGTAGGACCTTGTGTTTGGTTACCTTCTTTCCCGGCTACAAGGTATATCAAGCGCTTCTCGGAAATTCAACCTGTTAGCGTATGCACTATAGCTAAAGCCGACAACGCGTCTTATCACGCCTGCTTAGCTACTAAACTAAACAGACGGTAGAGTCAAGCAAGCACCTACGCAGGCCGATCCAGTGTTGGGAAATGGGTGTTTCTCCTTTGCTCTACGAGCATGCAAGCGACCGAAAAGTGGGAAAAGCGCTAGTTCGTCATTCACGGACTACTGTTTTTCGTTAGCAGATTCCAAACACCCCTTTCGGTTGTTTGCTAACGGCGCATGCGACATTACCTCCCCATTGAAGATTACGGCTTGATTGGCAACCTGCATACGGTGGCACTGGTCTCGCGTACCGGGTCTATTGACTATCTGCCTTTTACCCGCTTCGACTCGCCCACCATTTTCGCCGCGCTGCTCGACAAGGACAAAGGCGGCTATTGGCAACTGGCCCCCGTACGAACCGACGTGCGCTACCAGCAGCAGTATTTGCCTGATACGGGGGTGCTGCTCACCCGCTTTTTCACGCCCGAGGGCATGGCCGAAATAACCGACTTTATGCCCGTCAAGCATCCAGACCAACCCAGCGCCCTGGTGCGGACATTGCGCGTGCTCAAGGGCGAAATTGCTTTCCGTATGGAGCTGCGGCCCCGTTTCGACTATGCTCGCGCCCCGCATGAAACCGAGCAGCAAGCCGAAGCCCTGCTTTTCCGCAGCACTGGTCCCGATGGGCACCAGTTCCGCTTGCTGAGTAGTCAGCCCCTGACGCTGCGGCTAGGAGACGTAACCGGCACCTGGACGCTGGCAGCCGGTGCCGAGGCTTCCTTCGTATTGGAAGAAGTATTACCAGACCCTGAGGAAGGCCCTCCGCTCGAACTGGCGTACTACGCGGGGCCTGCCTTCGAGGAAACAATGTCGTTTTGGCAACAATGGGCCGACAGTTCCTCTTACTCGGGCCGTTGGCGCGAAACCGTGCTGCGCTCGGCTATCACGCTCAAGCTGCTTACCTGCCAACAGTACGGTTCTACGGTAGCCGCTGCCACCTTTGGCTTGCCCGCCACCATTGGGGCCGGCCGTAACTGGGACTACCGCTACACTTGGATCCGCGATACGGCTTTCACCATGTACGCCTTTTTGCGGTTAGGCTTTACCGAGGAAGCCAAAGGCTTTATCCGTTGGCTAATGGACCGGTGCGAATCCATGGAAGACGCCTCGGAGCTACAACTACTTTATGCCGTTGATGGCTCTTCGCAGCTCGATGAGTTGGTGCTCGACCACTTGGAAGGCTACCGCAAATCGGCCCCGGTACGTATTGGCAACGCGGCGGCGCAGCAGTTCCAACTCGATATCTACGGCGAGCTGATCGATACTATTTACCTCTACAACAAGGATGGTGGACCCATTACGTATGCCTTTTGGCAGTACGTAAGTCGGTTCGTGGATTATGTAGCCGCCAACTGGCAGCGCCCCGACCAAGGAATTTGGGAAGTGCGCTCGGCGCAGCAAGAGTTTATTTACTCGAAAATTATGGCCTGGGTGGCGCTCGACCGCGGCATACTCATTGCCCAAACCCGTTCGTTTCCGGCCCCGCTCGAAGAATGGCGCCGTACCCGCGACGCCATTTACCAGGATGTGTACGACAACTATTGGAACCCGGATCTGCAGGCCTTCGTGCAGTATCGGGGCGCCGACGTGCTGGATGCGGCCGTACTTCTTATGCCCTTAGTGCACATGTTTAGCCCGGCCGAACCCCGCTGGCTTTCGACACTCAAGGCAGTGGAAGAACAACTGGTAACTGATTCGCTAGTGTATCGCTACAAACTGACCGACGGTGCCGACGATGGGCTGAGTGGTGAAGAAGGCACATTTAGCATCTGTTCGTTCTGGTACATCGAGTGCTTGGCCCGAGGCGGACAAGTGGCTAAAGCCCGTCTTTATTTTGAAAAAATGCTCGGCTATGCCAACCATCTGGGCTTATACTCCGAGCAACTGGGCACGCAAGGCGAGCAACTAGGCAACTTTCCGCAAGCCTTCACACACTTGGCCCTAATCAGCGCCGCTTACCAGCTTAACCGCGACCTATCTAGTCCCCACGACCAAACCACGCCCCACGCTCGCTGGTACGTCTAAACACATTGACGACCAAGCTAAACTACTTAAGCCGTTGAACCACATTCGGATTGTTGGATTGCTTTAGCTCGAACCTATCCGGTAGCTGTGCGTTTGTATCGGCTACGGCAATGCGGGCACGGAAAGCCAAGCAGTGAGACCCGCTAATTCCATTAGGTGGTAGGTATATGAAACTTTTTAACTGCACGCACTGTGCGCAGCTGGTTTACTTTGAAAATGACTTATGCGAGCGGTGTTCCTACCCTTTGGGATTAGACGTAGAGCGGTTGCAAATCGTAGCGCTTGAAAAGCACGACGAGCAAACTTATACCCAGTACGGTCAAGCGGATCAAGCCACTTACACTTATTGTGCTAATCATGCCTACCACGCTTGCAACTGGCTAGTTCCCACGAGTAGTAACGAGTTGTACTGCCGGGCCTGCATCCTAAACCGCACTATTCCCCAGCTAAACGAGCCAGAGCATATCACCCGCTGGCAAACCTTGGAAACCGGTAAACACCGTTTGGTATTCAGTTTGTTGCAAATGGGCTTGCCTGTAGTTAGCAAAACTGAGAGCCTGGAAACTGGTCTAGCCTTCGACTTTTTAGCCGACGCTCCCAACCCCGGAGCCCCAAAAGTGATGACCGGTCACGACAACGGCTTAATCACCATCAATATCAAGGAAGCCGATGACGTGGAGCGCGAGATGGCGCGCAAAAACATGGACGAAGTGTATCGCACCGTCCTGGGTCATTTTCGGCACGAAGTAGGTCATTACTACTGGGACCGCCTCATTGCCGACTCACCTACTCTGTTAACTGAATGCCGCCAACTGTTCGGCGACGATCGAGCCGATTACGGTGAAGCCCTCCAAAAGCACTATGCCGAAGGTCCGCCTACCGACTGGCGGCAGCAGTACATCAGTGCGTATGCTACCACGCACCCTTGGGAAGATTGGGCCGAAACCTGGGCGCACTACCTACACATAGTTGACACCCTGCAAACAGCTTCAGCATTCGGTTTACGCGTGCGTCCCCAAGCCAGCAGCATCGCCGACAACCTGACAGCAGCTATCACCGAGGATCCCTATCAAACCGAAAACTTCGACGATATTATGCGGCAGTGGTTGCCCTTGTCGTTGGCTCTAAATAGTCTCAACCGCAGTATGGGGTTGCGAGATGTATACCCGTTCGTTGTCACGCCTCCGGTAATCGAAAAGCTAACTTTTATTCACCGAGTGTGCCATCAGGTAGGAGATACTAAAGAGTAGCGCCTTGTTGTCACTTCTAATAATAGCCTCTGAGATAGAAGATTGTTCGCCTTTCGATAAAGAAATCACGCTAGGCTAAACGCAAACCGCCCCTCAACGGCACGGAGCCGGAGGGGCGGACAAGCACTCTACTAGGTAAGGTTGGCGGCGACCGACTCTCCCACCGATGAAGGCAGTACCATAGGCGCTCCGGGGCTTAACGACTCTGTTCGGAATGGGAAGAGGTGAACACCCGGGCTAAAGCCACCATTACTGGCAACCGGTCGTCCCTTACGAAACTCGACAACCGGCCTATATCATTGACACAAGGACAAGAGAGAAAAAAAGTACCCCATGTAAGGAGTCTGTACTGCTAGAAGCGTTCGAGTCATTAGTACGGGTCAGCTGTGGCATTCCGGCCTCTACACTTCCCGCCTATCCACGTGGTCATCTCCCACGACTCTTCCTATATCGGAGATCTCATCTTCAGGTGAGTTTCGCACTTAGATGCTTTCAGCGCTTATCTCATCCGAGCGTCGCTACCCGGCGCTGCAGCTGGCGCCACAACCGGTACACGAGCGGCTCGTCCAACTCGGTCCTCTCGTACTAAAGTCAGGTCCTGTCAAATCTCCAACGCCCACCACAGATAGGGACCGAACTGTCTCACGACGTTCTGAACCCAGCTCGCGTGCCACTTTAATCGGCGAACAGCCGAACCCTTGGGACCTTCTCCAGCCCCAGGACGTGACGAGCCGACATCGAGGTGCCAAACCTCCCCGTCGATATGAGCTCTTGGGGGAGATCAGCCTGTTATCCCCGGCGTACCTTTTATCCTTTGAGCGATGGCCCTTCCATGCGGAACCACCGGATCACTATATCCGTCTTTCGACCCTGCTCGGCTTGTGGGCCTCACAGTCAAGCCCGCTTCTGCTATTGCGCTCTACGTCCGGTTACCAAGCGGACTGAGCGGACCTTTGAAAGCCTCCGATACGCTTTTGGAGGCGACCACCCCAGTCAAACTACCCAGCAGACACTGTTTCCGTATTCCAGATTAGGCACCAAACAACACAAGGGTGGTATTTCAACGGCGACTCCCCAAGACCTAGCGGCCCTGGCTCAACGTCTCCCACCTATGCTACACATGTGTTGTCCAGCGTCAATGTCAACCTATAGTAAAGGTGCACGGGGTCTTTCCGTCCCGTGGCGGGTACTCGGCATCTTCACCGAGACTACAATTTCACCGAGCTCACCGCTGAGACAGCGCCCAGATCGTTACACCATTCGTGCAGGTCGGAACTTACCCGACAAGGAATTTCGCTACCTTAGGACCGTTATAGTTACGGCCGCCGTTTACCGGGGCTTCGATTCAAACCTTCGCCTTGCGACTAAGTTCCCCTCTTAACCTTCCGGCACCGGGCAGGTGTCAGACCTTATACTTCCGCTTGCGCGTTCGCAAAGTCATGTGTTTTTGTTAAACAGTCGCCTGGGCCTTTTCACTGCGGCTTCTCCTATTGCTAGGAGGAAGCGTCCCTTCTCCCGAAGTTACAGGACCATTTTGCCGAGTTCCTTAGCGGTGATTCACTCGAGCCCCTCAGGATGCTCTCCTTGACTACCTGTGTCGGTTTGCGGTACGGGTTATTCTTCAGTAAACGCTTAGCAGGTTTTCTTGACAGTCTGATTAGGTACACTATCCCGTTGGCCGAAGCCGCCAGGTACTATCAGGTTTCAGCAAAGTCGGCGTACTTAACTACCGTCTCTATACCTACGCCCTTTAACGAGCACTTCCGTCCGCTCGCGGTACTTTCACTCCTGCGTCACTGCATCACTCCAAAGAATAAGTGCGGGAATATCAACCCGCTGTCCATCGACGTAGCCTCTCGGCCTAGCCTTAGGTCCCGACTAACCCTGCTCCGATTAGCGTTGAGCAGGAAACCTTAGTCTATCGGGGAGGGGGTTTCTCACCCCCTTTATCGTTACTCATGCCTACATTTGCTTTTCTCGCCGCTCCAGCATGCCTGACAGCACACCTTCACCGCTGACGAGAATGCTCCCCTACCACTTAGTCTAAAGACTAAATCCATCGCTTCGGTACCGGACTTGATGCCCGCGTATTATCGATGCCCTCTCGCTCGACCAGTGAGCTGTTACGCACTCTTTAAAGGAATGGCTGCTTCCAAGCCAACCTCCTGGCTGTCAAAGCAAGTGGACCTCCTTTGTTCAACTTAGTCCGAATTTAGGGACCTTAGCGGATGGTCTGGGTTCTTTCCCTCTCGGCCTGGGACCTTAGCACCCCAAGCCTCACTGCCGGCTATATTACGTGGCATTCGGAGTTCATCAGGATTCGGTAGGCTGTGACACCCCCTAGTCCTATTGGTAGCTCTACCTCCACGTAACTCAACGCCGACGCTGTACCTAAATACATTTCGGGGAGTACGAGCTATTTCTCAGTTTGATTGGCCTTTCACCCCTACCCACAAGTCATCCAAATCCTTTTCAACGGAAACTGGTTCGGCCCTCCAGGTGGTGTTACCCAACCTTCAGCCTGCTCATGGGTAGATCACAAAGTTTCGCGTCTACCCCCCCTGACTCTGCGCCCTATTCAGACTCGCTTTCGCTGCGGCTCCAAGTCTTCAGACTTTTAACCTTGCCAGAGAGGAGTAACTCGTAGGCTCATTATGCAAAAGGCACGCCATCAGCCCACGTAAGGCCTCTGACCGCTTGTAAGCACACGGTTTCAGGTTCTTTTCACTCCGGTATTCCCGGTTCTTTTCACCTTTCCCTCACGGTACTAGTCCACTATCGGTCTCTCAGGAGTATGTAGCCTTGGCGGATGGTACCGCCGGATTCAGACGGGATTTCGCTGGTCCCGCCTTACTCAGGAGTCTGCTACCGTGCATGATCAGTTCGCTTACCGGACTCTCACCGTCTCTGGTTGACTTTCCCACGTCATTCAGCTAAAATCACACAATCAGATGTTGCAGTCCTACAACCCCGCGCTGGCCGTAACCAACCCGGTTTGGGCTTGTCCCCGTTCGCTCGCCACTACTTGGGGAATCATTGTTATTTTCTGTTCCTGCAGGTACTTAGATGTTTCAGTTCCCTGCGTTTGCCCCATCCTTCACAAGGAAGGTGGTCACTGGTCTTCAACCAGTGGGGTTGCCCCATTCGGAAATGCGTGGATCACCAGGTATGTGCCCTTCCCCACGCCTTATCGCAGCTTATCGCGTCCTTCGTCGCCTCTGAGAGCCTAGGCATCCCCGTGTGCCCTTATCTACTTCTGGTGTGCTCCCTTCCCGAAGGAAGGAAGCGACTCCTGACCACTCGCTCGAAAGCAAGCAATCAAGTATACTTTGTTTTCTCTCTTGTTACCTTACGTCAAAGAACATCTGACCTCCGATGAGGTCAATGTAGAAGCAGTGGGTTGCCCGCACTGCTTCTGTAAATCTGAATGAAGGAAAAGACAGCTTGATAAGCCGAGCGGGTAAGCCTACGGGCAACTCCGAGTCGGATTGCTCCAGAAAGGAGGTGATCCAGCCGCACCTTCCGGTACGGCTACCTTGTTACGACTTAGCCCCAGTTACCTGTTCTACCCTAACTGGCTTCTGTGACGAGCACCAGCTTCAGGTCTACCAGACTTCCATGGCTTGACGGGCGGTGTGTACAAGGCCCGGGAACGTATTCACCGCGTCATTGCTGATACGCGATTACTAGTGATTCCAGCTTCACGAAGTCGAGTTGCAGACTTCGATCCGAACTGAGAACGGCTTTCTGAGATTGGCATCACATCACTGTGTAGCGACCCTCTGTACCGTCCATTGTAGCACGTGTGTAGCCCTAGGCGTAAGGGCCATGATGACCTGACGTCGTCCCCGCCTTCCTCACTGCTTGCGCAGGCAGTCCATCTAGAGTCCCCGGCATAATCCGCTGGCAACTAAATGTAGGGGTTGCGCTCGTTGCGGGACTTAACCCAACACCTCACGGCACGAGCTGACGACGGCCATGCAGCACCTTGCTTTGTGTCCCGAAGGAAAGGCTCATCTCTGAACCGGTCACGCGCATTCTAGCCTAGGTAAGGTTCCTCGCGTATCATCGAATTAAACCACATGCTCCACCACTTGTGCGGGCCCCCGTCAATTCCTTTGAGTTTCACTCTTGCGAGCGTACTCCCCAGGTGGGATACTTACCGCTTTCGCTAAGCCAGTGACACTGTATCGCCACCAGCGAGTATCCATCGTTTACGGCGTGGACTACCAGGGTATCTAATCCTGTTCGCTCCCCACGCTTTCGTGCCTCAGTGTCAGTACCAGCCTAGTCAGCTGCCTACGCAATCGGGGTTCTGGATGCTATCTATGCATTTCACCGCTACAGCATCCATTCCGCCAACCTCGTCTGGACTCAAGCTCGCCAGTATCCAGGGCAGTTCCACAGTTGAGCTGTGGGCTTTCACCCCGGACTTAACAAGCCACCTACGCACCCTTTAAACCCAATAAATCCGGACAACGCTTGCACCCTCCGTATTACCGCGGCTGCTGGCACGGAGTTAGCCGGTGCTTATTCCTCAGGTACCGTCAGTGTACCACGCATGGTCGTTTTCTTCCCTGAGAAAAGCCGTTTACAACCCAGAAGGCCTTCATCCGGCACGCGGCATGGCTGGGTCAGGCTCTCGCCCATTGCCCAATATTCCCTACTGCTGCCTCCCGTAGGAGTCTGGCCCGTATCTCAGTGCCAGTGTGGGGGATCACCCTCTCAGGTCCCCTAAGCATCGTCGCCATGGTGGGCCGTTACCCCGCCATCTAGCTAATGCTACGCAACCCCATCCTTGACCAATAAATCTTTCCCCCGCGCCTGATGCCAGGCCCGGGAGGTATGCGGTATTAATCCGCCTTTCGGCGGGCTATCCCCCAGTCAAGGGCAGGTTGGTTACGCGTTACGCACCCGTGCGCCACTAGTGTATTGCTACACCCGTTCGACTTGCATGTATTAGGCCTGCCGCTAGCGTTCATCCTGAGCCAGGATCAAACTCTCCATTGTATAAGTACTACTTATCCCTACCTAAGTAGGGACGATGTCGAGTGCTGATCCGACTCGTGTTAACGAGTTGCCTCGTTGTCTTACGCGTCTGTTGCTTCGTCTTCACGTGCGGCGAAAACGAAGCCTTACCAATTTGTCTTTTCCAAACATTCAAAGAACGTGCGCTCGTCCCAATCGGACAAACTCAGTGGGCACCTCAACGGGCCCGGATACTCATTTTTTACCAGCGACTTCATTCAGCCACCTCTTCATCAACACCCACTAAATGGCGTTTCGTTCACCTGAAAGTCACTTTCTTTGGTTGTTGTCCGTGCCTTGGTGGTGAAGCGGGGTGCAAAGGTAGCAGTCTTTTTTCTTTTGGCAAGCAAATCAAGAAAAAATATTTTCAGCTTGTTTGACCGTCCTATTTACCTGTCTTTCTTCTCCACCTAAGCCTAGTCCCCAATAAGGCAGCTCAAGTCTCAGATCCTACCGGAGAAAGTTGCGCTACCGACTGCAGCGCTGTTCCCAAGCGGGGTGCAAAAGTAGAAAACTTTCAGCTTTTGCCAACTCGTACTCCAAGTTTTTTAAGAAAACTTTTTTTGGCCTTTTCTAGCAGATCCCTCGATTAGGGAGGTAAGAAGCAAAACCGGTGACTAGCTGGGAAGATTCCTTCTCCTCAAGATTTTTTTGAAACGTCAAGCATCTCTGAAAAAAGAGAATATAAAGTTTGTGACACTGAGCGCTTAATCAAATTAAGAGCAAGCTTTTCTCCTCAACAGTCTTAAGGCAAGGCAAAGTGGTTTAGAAGTTCCCTGAGATAAATGGCTCTGTGAATTTTTTAAAGATGAAAAGATCCTTGGACTAGTAGCTAAAGTTTGAATACACAAACCCATAAGGCTTTTAGGTTGAGTGGAGCCAAAGTTGATAAGAGTAAGCGCGGTCGGACTAGGCAACAACTCTTTGAAAAAAGTATGCTCTGTCGTATTCACTTTTACGGCTGAGGAGGACAACATTTTAGTTGAGCGCGTTGGATTATGCAGTAACCTCGCTCGTTTTACTGAGTGAGGTTATCCTACTAGCCACTGGTTATTGTCTAACAATAACCAGTGGCTAGCTCCGCGGGTGAAAGTTGCCCTGCGTACCACCTGCACTGAACCCGCTAGCGAGGCTACTTTTGTTTCTAGGAAAACCTTTGCTCGTTTCAACTCGCATGTACTATGAAGACCCGCTTTACAGCGCCGTGGAACTTCCCGAAGCCATTGCTGCTCTATTGCGCACGCCTCCCATGCAGCGCCTGCGTGGGATTCACCAAGGTGGGGCTATTGTGCTGGCTAACCCAGCTATCAACCACACGCGCTTTGATCATTCGGTTGGCGTGATGGTGTTAATCCGTCGCTTGGACGGCAGTTTGTGGAAACAGCTAGCAGGTTTACTGCACGATGTATCACACATGGCTTTCTCGCACTTAATTGATTATGTGCTTGATTACGCTGAAGAAGACTACCACGAACAGCGCTATGAGTAGGTTGTGGCACACCCAGCACTCCAGGCAGTGCTAGCCCGCCACCATTTTCACTACCGCGACTTTCTCGACCTTCACTCCTTCACTTTGCTTGAGCAGCCGCTACCCAACCTAGCGGCAGACCGCATTGATTATACCCTGCGTGACTTATATAAGCTAGGTGTACTAGCAAAGAGTGACATCGAGTGGTTTTTGGAGGGATTGCGCGTGCACGAAGGACGAATTGTTGTTGGCAGTGCCGCTCATGCGCGTTGGTTTAAGCTGCAGTACACCTACTTAACCGAACAATACTTTGCGGGGGCGCAAAACCAAGCAGCCAACCGCTTTCTACGCGCTCTGATCGAGCCTTATTACGAAGCGGGTCAATTGACCTTGGCCGATTTCGAGCAAGATGACGCGTATTTGCTCGGACGGCTGCGCGAAATCACGGGGCAACCGGTCACTG
This sequence comes from Hymenobacter volaticus, assembly GCF_022921055.1. Taxonomy (GTDB): domain Bacteria; phylum Bacteroidota; class Bacteroidia; order Cytophagales; family Hymenobacteraceae; genus Hymenobacter; species Hymenobacter volaticus. Next base: position 58,876 of record NZ_CP095067.1, on the reverse strand, counting down.
AGTTGTACAGTACTTGGATGCAATCTGAGCCACCGGACCTACCTCTTGCTCTCAAACCACGGTTCGTAGACCCGGAGATTTTGCTTGGCGAGAAGATAGTGCGCTTATCTGAACTTGGCGATGCTTATGCGTAGTAGTAAGCATGCCAGCTACACCTTTTTGCCTGCGGTACGCTATTAGCGGGTTAGCGGCGGAGAGTTATACTAAGTCGCCTAAGCTAAGTGTCTGATGCAGGGGGTGGTACCCGATTCTAATCCGCTGCAGGAGCCGCCTAAAACTCATGTTTTCTATGCTTCTCGCTGGCTACTGCGAACATTCAGTCAGGCAAAATGAATGGTTGTAGGATAACGATGAGCCTGTGCTTGTTATCAGCGTTTACTACTTCCCGAAAAACACAACCGTTGTGCTACTCTACTTGTAACGAGGCTGCCTCGCCCCGATGATCTTATTTTGAGAGCGACTTCAAGGGAAAGAGTATCCGGGTAAATAAAGTGTGGTACCGATTAGAGTACGGCTGCTACCCATTGCTTTTAGTAAGTACCGGTCAGCGGCCGTTTCATCATTAGGTCGGTTTGCTTTTCATCGCCTAGCGTAAACGTGTGCTTATCAAACTCGACGAAGCCGTTTTTCCGATAAAAGTGGATGGCTCTAGGATTTTCTTCCCATACCCCTAGCCACACGTAGTCGGCTCCGGCTTGCTGGGCTAGTTGCAGTGCCTTTTCATACAGCAGTTGCCCTACTTTCTGCCCGTGATAAGCTTGGAGCACGTAAATGCGCTCGATTTCAAGGGCGTGTTCATCTTTTATCTCGGTTTGCGCCAACCCGGTGTTTACCTTCAGATAGCCGATAACCGTGTGGTCTAGCTCCGCGAAGTAGAATGCCGAGTTAGGATCCTGTAGCTCAACTGTCAGCTTAGTTAGGGAAAATCTTTCTTCTAAATAAGCGTGCAGGTTCTGCTCGGAATTACTGGCGGCAAACGTCTCGGAAAACGTTTGGCGGCCAATTTGCCGCAGTTGGGTGACATCTTGTAAAGTGGCTTTCTTGAGAGTGATAGACTCCATGTTCAGGTGAGATGTTGGGTTTGCGTATTAGTATTGCTAAGTGCACTCCTGATCTTGGAAGCATCGGCAGGTTTGCTGCTAGTTGGGCAACGATCTGGTGGCCGCTATTTCATCTTGCTAGCTTTAAAGGTTACCAACCCTCTCCTTTTCTACTAATGACTTGATTTGGGGAGACTATCAGCCCTTCCTCTTCTTCTCACTTACGCATGACCCTTTCCGAAATCCTGCAAAGCACGTACCCGTTGCCGGGTGGCTCGCTCGATAAGATCCTAGTCTTGGCGGAGTATGTGGAATTGCCTAAGGGCACGGTCTTGTTCCGAGACGATACCGTGGCGCACTACATTTACGTGATGCAGCGGGGCCTGGCACGAGTATATGCCCGGCGGGCAGACCGGGAAGTAACTTTCTGGTTTTCAAGTGAGGGAGCCATACTGGTTTCAATTCGCGGCTACATCGAGCAGGCAGTTAGCTACGAAACCATTGAGCTGCTGGAAGATAGCAGCTTGTTTCGCCTCCCTATGCCCTCGCTCCGGCAGCTCTACCAGACCGATGTGCACTTAGCCAACTGGGGACGGGCCATGGTGGAACGCGCATGGGAGCGAACCGAGCAGCAACTCATTGCCCGGCAGTTCCGCACCGCTGAGGAGCGCTACGCGGACCTGCTTCAGCAAAACCCGCACTTGGTGCAACGCGTCGCGCTGGGTCACATCGCCTCTTACTTAGGCATCACTCAAGTAACGTTAAGTCGCGTCCGTGCCAAGCGCAAGTAAGCGCAACCTACCTAAGGCGAAACCGCCTTCAAGCCTAGTACAGACCCAATCAGGGTGGAGAGGAAGAACAGACGCGGCCCAGTCAGTGGGTTCCCAAACACGAGAACGCACAATCCAAGCCCTAATGCCCGTCCAGACTGCGTACGCGGTACCCAAGGGTAGCTGGCCTAAGCTGAAATGGAGTACATAGAGTCTCAGGGCCATACAGCCGGCGAAGGTCGCGTACCAGTTGCTGGCCACAGGGCCCGTAGTTAGTTTGTCTTTGCCCAGGCAACAAGCAAATGCGACTTCGGCCAAACCGGCCAATATTAGAAACAACCAGTGCATAGCGCAAACGAAATGTGTGCTAGCAAAGGTCCGGGCGCCGCGGCCCGTTTCTTTTTACCGATGTTAAAAACGGTTCATTTGAAAGCTCGTGCCTCCACCGTTTTCGCTATCAAACGCTTCTCTGGAAGTGCCAAGCCGCAGCAAATAAATCGGCACTACGATTTTAATCGGCTTCAGAAAACTAGATAATGACTGGCAGACCCAATATGGCCACCCTGAACTAAGAGGCCGGGGAAGCGTCAGCTTTTTCGTACAGCTCAACTTCCACTAATAAAAAACGCCGGTTATGGCTTAGGAGGGCTACTATTTGCTTTAACGAGTTGGCCGTTGACTTGCACGTTCTGCAAAACCATACCCTGTTCGTGGTCGATTTGCAATGGCTGGTCAACGCTACGGATTGTGCAGTTGACCATTCTAAGGTTCTTCACCGGGGATTCTTTATAGGCATTTACAAACACGCCGTATTGCCCGCCGTCGGTCACGTCCAAGTTTTCCACCCAGATGTTGCGGACGGTTGGCAGGTAGTTACCGGGCTTCTCGTAGAACATGGTGCAGTGTACAGCCGCAGTTTTATAGGTGCCCACCTTAATGTCTTTCAAGAAAATGTTTTCGATAATGCCGCCCCGGGAGGAACTGGTTTTAATCCGTAAAATGATGTCCAGGTCGGGGCTGCTCATGTTGCAGTTAAGGGCGTAGATATTGCGCGCGCCCCCAGCAATTTCGCTGCCCAGCACTACGCCCCCGTGCCCGTCTTTCATTTCGCAGCCTTCGATGATGTGGTTTTCCGCCGGCTTGCCGGGGCCCCGGCCATCCTCGTCGCGGCCCGACTTGATGGCAATGCAGTCATCTCCGGTATCGAAGTAGCAGTCTTTGATGAGCACGTTTTTGCAGGCATCTGGGTCGCAACCGTCCGTGTTGGGGCCGTGGGAGGCGATGCGCACCTTCTCGACCGTCACGTTCTCGCACATCACCGGGCTGATAAACCACATCGGTGATTCAATGAGCTTGACGCCAGAAATCAGCAGGTTTTTGCAGTTGTACGGCTGGATCATGTACGGCCGTAAGTAGTGGCCTTCCCCGAAAATGCGTTTGCGCGGATCCACTTTCTGGCGCATCAATACGTGCAAACTGTCACGGGCCTTGGTTTGGTTGGGCGTGCCCGTTTTCCAGCCGTACTGCTCCCGGCCCTTCCAAGGCCACCAATGCTCTTTATCGGCGTTGCCGTCTAGGGTGCCACTGCCAGTAATGGCAATGTTGCTTTCATTGTAGGCATAAATCTGGGGTGAGTAGTTCATGCAGTCCATGCCTTCCCAGCGCACGAGCACCAACGGATAGTCTTTGGGGTTGCGACTGAAAACAATCGTAGCTTGCGCGTGCAGATTCAGATTGACATTGCTTTTCAGATAGATAGGCCCAGTCAAGAACCGACCAGCTGGTACCACCACTCTTCCACCACCCCCGGCGTTGCAGGCGGTAACAGCTTTCCGAAAAGCCTCGGTGTTATCAGTTACACCATCCCCTTTAGCGCCAAAATCAACTAGAGTATAGTCCTTGTTTTTAAATACAGGGGCTTTGATCAGCTTTCGCAGACGCTCTATTTCCTGTAGCGGCTGGCTGGCCGACGTCCACACAGTTGGCGCGTCTTTGGGGTCCAGGCCGGAAGTAGAAAGATGCCCGTAACTAAGACCAGGATTTTGGCGAGGTGATGGTTGAAGTTCATAGCGTAAAGCAAACGAATTAAGATCATGCTACCACAGCCAATTGGTTCCACGCTGGCTTTCAACAAGGAATACGAGGTCTATGCCTTTTTGCATTAACGCTCTTGCTTGTTGCTTTCACAGCTTGACTCTTGCATAGGCTGATATAGCACCCGGCCACAAGGACAGTTCCTGTCTCCAATTATAGAGCCCTAACCTGTCCGAAATTCAGCTAGAAACGGCTCCTCAACTCCTCTTATCTAGCTGATTTCCGACCACGATAATATGGCAGGTAAATCAACCAGAACCCGCCTACTCTAAGGCTTCCTGTACTGTTGCAACAACGCTTAATTAGCAGCTATTGCCGCTTGGTTTCTTAGCAATTATTAGTAAAATTATGATGTTCCCGGTTCAAGCCGAAAAACTTGTAATCACTTGATAATAAGCAATTATTATAGTAAAATCATCAGTTAAGCCGGTGTTTTGTCAATCATGAATCACAACAGTAAGCCTAAACAAATTAGTTGCTTGACAGTTAGCCCGTTCACTGATTCACAGCCGGAATTTCACTCAATTTTTATTGTTGTTAGCATGTCCCAAGCCTTCCCGAATACCTCTTTCGGCTCTGCTGCCTTAACCACCGAATCTCAGCACGCTGCGCGCCTAGGCGTAGCTATTGTTGGGCTTGGCGGGGCAGTAGCCACCACTGCCGTTGCTGGCGCTTCTCTGCTGCGTGCCGGGGCTATGGATACCACTGGTCTACCCTTGGCGACCTTACCGGATGCCCTTACCGACCAGTTGGTGCGTTATGAAAACCTGGTATTTGGCGGCTGGGACTTATGCCCCGATGATTTAGCTGTGGCTGCTCGTCAGCATCGGGTGCTGGAGCCACACCAACTCGCCGCTGTTGAAGGTGAGCTAAGCGCCCTGCGCCCTTGGCCGGCCGTGGGCAACGTGCGCTTCTGCCGCAACGTAACCGGGCAGCATTTATTGGCTGTGCAGTCGCATGCAGCGGCTGTGGAAGCCATTCGTGCCGACTTGCAGCGCTTCCGCACCGAGCAGAATCTCGACCGGCTAGTGGTCATCAACCTTGCTTCAACCGAGGCCATGCCCGACTTGACCTTGCCGCAGTTCATCACACCAGAGGCGTTTGAGGCCGCCGTGCAAGCCGACGACGCGCAAATTCCGCCGGCTATGCTTTACGCTTACGCCGCCATTTTGGAAGACGTGCCCTACGTCAACTTTACGCCTTCTTGCGCCGCCGACGCGCCCGCCTTGGTGCGCCTAGCCGAGCAGCGTGGGGTGCCTGTAGCGGGTAAGGACGGCAAAACCGGCCAGACGTTTATGAAAACTGTGCTGGCCCCAGCCCTGCACGCCCGTAACCTGCACATCGACGGCTGGTTTTCAACCAACATCCTTGGCAACCGCGACGGCTTAGCTTTGGACAACCCAGAGTCGTTGGCTTCGAAACTCACGACTAAGGGTTCGGTGCTCGATCAGATTGTAGGGTACAAGGTAGACAGCCACGTAGTGCACATCCACTACTACAAACCCCGCGGCGACAACAAGGAAGCCTGGGACAACATCGATGTCGAAGGTTTCCTGGGGCAGAAAATGCAAATCAAGGTGAACTTCCTCTGCCGCGACTCTATTCTGGCCGCCCCGCTAGCGCTGGAACTAGCTCGCTTGGCTGATTTGGCTAAGCGTCGGCAAGAAGGCGGCGTAGCGCACGCGCTAGGCGTATTCTTTAAGTCGCCAATGGTACCTGAGCCTGATATGGTGCCCATACATGGCTTCGAGCAGCAGCAAGCTATTTTGTTGGAGTGGTTGGCGGCGGGCACTTCGGCTGCTGCACCCCAGTCCGCCGAAATAGGGCAAGGAGCTAGTGCTCCTGCCTTGGCTTCGTTTAGTCCCGATGCCCCCGCTGTTTAGCTAGTGCTGACTTCTACAACTCTTAGCGCCCCGGCTAGGCCGGAGGCACTAACCGAGCTGGCCGATTTGTTGCCCTTGCTGCGCGAGCTCAATGACTTGAAGAGGGGACGTGTAGCCGGCCGTGAGGGCTCGTTGACCGAGCAGTTGTTTGCCCGCGCTTGGGCGGCACTAGTGGCGGGCCACAACCCAACCACCGTAGCCCTGCGCGAAACAGCGTGGGCGCTGACCGGCTTGCGCCTGCCGGGCTACGACGAGCCATTGCTCACCAGTCTGGATTTAACGCCTGCCGAAGCCACCCAGACACTACATAGTGCTCTACGCGACGCAGCCAAGCCGTTGGCCGAGGAGTTGATAGCTAGTGTCACGCAGGGAGCTGATTTTCAAACCACTTCCCTAGCCGCGCCGTTGCCAGCCTTTGTAGGGCAATTGGCACAGCAGCCACGGGCTGGGGCAACCCATCCGGGACAACCGCGCATTATGCTGTGGCCCCCCGAAAGCCACGCCGACCACTGTGCACTGGTAGCTGTGTACGGGGTGCTGCTTAGCCCGACGTTTGGGGCTGACCCAGGCGAGGCTTTTCTGACTGGCCTTGCCCACCACTTACACAACGCCGCGTTGCCCGACCCCGGCTACGCCGGCGACGAGTTGCTAGGCACCCGCTTGCCAGGCCTGATGGCCCGAGCCACTGCGCAGGCGCTAGAGCAATTGCCCGAAGGGGTACGCCCGGTGGTAACGGCTGCCCTCGACCGCACCCGTGTGGTGGACGCGCCCGCTGCTCGTGCGTTTCACGCCGCCGACGTGTTCGACCGGGTGCTAGAAATGGCTTGGCACGACCAGAGTGCCCAGTTTCGCTTGCACCAAGCGCTCGGTGATTTAAACATTGTGCACGCGGGCTTCACGCAGCAGTTTCACCAGCAGGTGCTGACGGCCGCCGGGCTGCTGCCGGTAACCTAACCAACCGCCCGCGCCGGAGTCACGCTTGGGCGCGGGCGGTTTATTTTCCAATCACCAGTATGTTTGACCCTACTTCAACGTTGGTCAACTGGGGCATTGTGGGCTGTGGCTGGGTCACCCGTGACTACGTGGCCCCAGCTATTGCGGCCTCCGCTAATGGCCGGTTGCTGGCCCTTTGCGACCTGAGCGAGGCAGCACTAGCCGCCGTGCAGCCTGCCGATGCCACCTTACACCGCACCACCAGCCTAGCTGATTTCTTGCAAACGTCGGGCTTACAAGCTGTGTACGTCGCCACCCCCAATGCCCACCACGCAACTGTGGTGCAGGAATTGGCGGCGGCTGGGTTACCGGTGCTCTGCGAAAAACCTTTGGCCCGGACTGCCACCGAAGCTGCTGGCATGGTGGCCGCGGCCGAAGCAACTGGCACCCTGCTCGCTACCGCCTTCGACCAGCGCTTTCACCCCGCCCACGTGCGCCTCCGTGAGCTGATTCAGACTGGCGCGCTAGGTCGCGTAACTTGTGTGCGCATTCACTACGCCTGCTGGACGCCCGCTGACTGGACACCCGACTCGGACCGGGGCACCTACCAAAATTGGCGCATCTCGGCCGAGCAGGCCGGCGGTGGAGCTATGATTGACTTGGCCCCCATGGCTTGGATTTAACCCAAACCCTGCTCGGCGAGCCGCTCACGACCGTTGCGGCCCTCACCCAGCGCCGCATCCACGACTATCCGGTGGACGACGGGGCCGTGCTTATCGGGCAAACGACCAGTGGGGTACTGCTCTCGCACACAGTAGCTTACAACTGCCGTGACCAGTTCCCGCGTCGCACTCTAGAAGTCATTGGCGACCAGGGCCGGGCGTTGGCCTTGAACACAATGGGCCAAACCCCCGGCGGCACGCTTACCCTAACCCGCGTCGACGGCACAGTAGAGGAAATCGACTTCGATCAGCAGGCCTCACCTTTCCAGCGGCAGGTAGAAGCATTTGCCGAGGCGGTGCGCCGGGAGCAGCCGTTTCCTTTCCCACCTGCTGGCGACCTGCACACCATGCGTCTGCTTGACTTGGCCGCCGCTCGCAGTGAGGAGTTGCAGGCCATACAACAGTAACCGACAACCTGCGCATGATGCTTCACTACGTTTGCGAAAACTGCGGCTTCTGGCAGCGCTACTTCGCGCCCAGGCCACCCAACTGCCTGGTGTGCTGCGACTACCGGCACCCGTTGCCGCCGGCTGGCTGGCAGTTCAGGAGTTTGGCGGAGGTAGCAGCCCGGCTTGCTACGCGTTGGGTTGAGGTGCTGCCCGGCATTTGGCAATTCTGGAACGAGCCCACGGTGGGCATCGGCCCCCGGGGCTACTTGATTGTGGACGCCGAGCGCGGCAACGTGTCCTTTGAAGGAGCTGGCTACTACGACTCGGCGGCACTGGACTTTATCGACTCCCTAGGTGGAATTCGGTATTTGTCGGCCTCGCACTGCCACGTGTTTGGGGCGCTCTGGCAACTAGTGGAGGCTTTCGCGCCCGAGGTGGTGATGCAGCAAGATGAGCTGCCTTTCTGCCAAGCGTTTCAAGTAAGCTGGCCCTACGAGGATCGGGCCGAGCTGCACCCAGGCGCGGTGCTCTACCACACCGGCCGTCACACGCCGGGCCACGCTGTTCTGCATTTACCCAAGCATCAACTGCTCTGCTGCGGCGACGCGCTGAAGTTCAAGCTCGACGCGCAGGGGCAAGCCACCCACATCAGCACCCACCGAGCCTACGACGCCCACATTCCGCTTTCGCATGGCGACGTGCGTCACTACCAGGCCGTGTTACTGCCGTTGGATTTCGACGGGGTGCTCACGCCCTGGGAGCCAGTACCGCAGGGCGGCAAAGCGGCAGCCACTCAGCTATTTGCTGCGCAATTGGCCGGCCGACCGTTCGCTGATTTTTTACCTATCCGTTCTTACGTATGACCCACCCACAAACCGACCCCACTCCCGTGGCGCTGTACAAAAGCGCGTTGCCGGCCGAACCAGTGTACGAGATTCCCCTCACTGGCCTCGATTACCTCGACGTGCCCGTGTGGAGTTTAGCGCAGTGGTTGCCCGGTGGGATGAGCACCGGCACCGGCTACGGCGCAACCGACGAGCAGGCGCGCACTGGGGCTTACGGCGAAATCACCGAGGAAACTTTTGTCAACCTCTACCTGACGCAAATGCCGCGCCGCCGGGCCTCGTACCGGCAGTTGCAGGCCGAGGGCGCCAACTGTCTCGACCCGCTGCGCGACCGTTTGCCGGCCGGCACCACGTATACCCCCGACACGGAGTTGGTTTGGACCCAGGCCCACACGTACCCGACCAACGAGTTGCTGTGGGTGCCCATCGAAACGGCTGCCACCTGGCCCGGCGATTGGCACGGACAAGAGCAGCACGAGTGGCTTTACACGCCCATCACCAACGGCATGGGCGCGGGCGAGTCACTGGAGCGGGCGCTTTCGCACGGCCTGCTGGAATTGCTTCAGCGCGACGGCAATGCCATCAGCTACCGCGCCCTCGACCAAGGCGTCCGCATCGAACTTGATGACGTGCGCGACCCCGCCACCCGCGCGCTGCTACACCGCTACGACGAGGCCGGGTTGGAAATCCAGGTGAAGCTGGCTTCCACCGATTTCGGTATCACCAGCCTCTACGTGGTAGGCTACGAACGCGACCTGAGCCGGGTGCCCCACGCGCTGATGCTAACCGGCTGCGGTGAGGCCGCCCACCCGGACCGCGAGGTGGCGCTGGCCAAAGCGCTGCGCGAATTTGCTTCCAGCCGGGTGCGCAAGCGCTTCGAGCACGGCGAGGTGGCTTGGCTGGAAACCGTGGCTCCTGAGTACCTAGCCAAAGTGCGGCATGACCCACCTGTGCTAGCCAATCAGGAGCCCCGGGCCGCCGCCGCCATGCGCCAGTGGCTGGATTTAAGTCCAGTCGAGCTGTTTGACCGGGTGAAGAACTCGGTGTTTCGCGTTGAGCGAACGGTGAAGTTCTCCGAGCTGCTCACTGTGGCGCCCAACTCGCTGGCTACGCCGGCCGACTTGCTGCGCGTGGTGCACGAGCGCCTGGCAGCGGCCGGTTTAAGTATCTACTACGTGGAGTTTACGGACCCGACCGGGCCGGTGCGCACGCTCAAGGCCATTGTGCCCGAGCTGGAAGTGGAAACCATGACTTACGACCGTATTGGCCGCCGCAACCTTGAAAAGCTGTTGGCCCGCCAAAGCCCATTGGTGGGGTTGGGTACTCCGCCGCCCGGCGCGCAACCGGTGCCCCTGCCTGCTGCCGACGAGGCTGCCCTTGGCGGGCCAGCCTGGTTCAATACCACCTTGGCCCGCGAGCAAGTGGGGGAGCTATATGCCCTTTACCGTGAGCCAGAGCGCCACGTTTATCAGGTGGGTGCCGACGCGCCGGCCGCAACCACTCCCGCCCATGTCTGAGTTACTACCAACCCGGTCGGCACCCGATTCCGCGCACCGCCTGCGCTATGCCTACAACACCAATGGGGCCAGCAACCACCGCCTCGATGACGCATTAGTGCTTATTGCTGAAGCCGGCTACGACGGGGTGGCCCTCACCCTCGATCATCACCATCACGACCCTTTCGCACCCGATGCAACCGGCCGCAACGCCCAATTGGCCGCCCGGCTACGCGAGTTGGGCTTGGGTTTGGTGGTGGAAACCGGGGCCCGCTATTTGCTCGATCCGCGCCAGAAGCACGAGCCTACGTTGCTTACGCCGAGTTCCGCCGGCCGGGCGCGGCGAGTGGAATTTCTAATCCGCTGCCTCGACGTATGCGCCGCCGCTGAAGGCGAAACCGTCTCGTTCTGGGCGGGCGTACCCCAACCGGGTGTAGCCTCGGGCCAGGCCTGGGACTGGCTGCTCGAAGGAGTGCACCAAGTAGCCGCCGCCGCCCGCGAACGGGGTGTGGTTGCCTCGCTGGAGCCCGAGCCCGGCATGCTAGTTGAAACCGTGGACGACTACTGTCGCGTGCAAGCGGCCGTGCCCGACCTGCGTCTAGCCCTCGATACCGGCCACCTACTCGTAACAAACGAGCGGCCGCCGGCCACTGCTGTACGCGAGTTTGCTTCGCAGCTTGGGACCGTAGCGCTCGAAGATATGCGCCGCGGCGTGCACGAGCACCTGCCCTTCGGGGAGGGCGACATGGACGTGCCGGCTGTGCTAAGCGCCCTGCACGAAATCCGCTTTGCGGGGTTGGTATGCGTCGAACTATCGCGCGAGTCGCCCCGTGCCCATACTATGATTCCGCAGGCCCTAACCTACTTGCGCCAGGCTGAGCGCCAGCTGTTTTCTGTATGAAAGTCTGCTTTATTTCCCGCCGCTACTTCCCGGCCATTTCGGGCATGAGCGTATACGCGCAAAACTTGCTGCGCGAGTTGGTAGCGCTGGGCCACCAGGTAACGATGGTGTCGCAGTACCGGGGCGACGTGCTGGGCCGCGGCGTGTACGGCGGCGGCCCTCCCCCACCGGTGCCCGGCGTGCGGGTGGTAGGGCTCGAAGCCCATGGCGAGCAGAACGGGGGCCGTTTCGAGGACGATGTGCAAGCCATTGTGGACACGGTAACGCAGCTACACACCGAGCAGCCGTTTGACTTATTGCACGCGCAGTATGGCTACCCGCCTGGGCTTGCTGCCTTACAACTGAGCCGGCTGCTGGGGTTGCCTACGGTAGTCAGCATTCAGGGCGGCGACGGGCACTGGGTAGGAGTGGAATGCTGTGGCACCCACCAACGGGCCATTCGAACGGTGCTCGACCACGCCGGGGCAGTACTTATCGGTTGCCAAAGCTTTGCCGATGAGGTAATTGGTCACCACGGCACCGACCCGGCCCGTTTTACGCTGGTGCCCGGCGCAGTGGATGTGGGCCGTTTTCACCCCCGGGCAAGCTGGCAGGCCGGACAGTGGGCCGATGCTGCCTACCCCACCCTGCTTTACCACGGCCGCGTGGATCGGCGCAAGGGTGTGCTGGACTTGCTCGATGCCTTTGCTCAGCTAGCGCCAACCCGCCCCGCGTTGCGCATGATTGTATCTGGCATTGGGCCCGATGTAGAGGAAGTGCGCCGCCGCGTAACGGCCGCGCCCTGGGGCGAGCAAGTTGAGTTGGCGGGCTACGTCGAGTACGAGCAAGTGCCACAGGTTTACCACCGGGCCGATATTTTCGTGTCGCCAACGTATGCCGAGGGCTTTTCCAACACCATTCTGGAGGCTATGGCCAGTGGGTTACCCTGCGTGGCTGCCGAGGCCGTGGGGTAGTGGATTGCCTGCGCAATGACGACAATGGCCTGCTCGTGCCTCCCGGCGACGTTCCCGCCCTCACCGCTGCTCTGGCTCGCATCCTCGACGACGCGCCCTTGCGCACCCGCCTAGCCCAGACCGCCTTACAAGAGGTACGCACCACGTACGCCTGGCCCATCATCGGCCGCCAGATAGACGATGTGTACCGCCAACTAGTCGATAAGGCTCCTGACCTAACTTGGGTTGAAGACAAGGCTGCTCCCGACCCGTGCCGTTACCGCGAAGCACCGCACTTGTTATAGGTAGCGGCAGTTTAGCTTGCTTAACTTCTCATACTCCTTTATGCCTACCGCGCTATTTATCTCGCCTCACCTCGACGACGTGGCCTTTTCCTGCGGGGGCACTTTTGCCACGCTCGCGCAGGCCGGCTGGCAATGCGTGCTCCTGACCGTATTCACCCGCTCAGTACCCAACCCTACCGGCTTCGCGCTAGCCTGCCAAACCGACAAGGGACTAGTGCCAGAGGTAGATTACTTAGCTCTGCGCCGAGCCGAAGACACCGCCGCCGCTCAGTGCCTGGGCGCAATTGCCGTACGATGGCTGGATTTGCCGGAGGCCCCGCACCGCGGCTACCACAGCCCGGCCGCCCTGTTTGCCGAACCGCTGCCCACCGACGACGTGGTTGAAGACTTGGTGCCGATACTCACGGCCGAGTTAGCGAGTACTGTTCCACAATTGGTGTTTGTTCCGCAAGGCTTAGGCCAGCACATCGACCACCGCCGGGTAATGCAAGCCCTACAAGTGGTCGGGCTGCCCACCTTGCCCATACTGTGGTATCGCGACACCCCCTACATCATTCGGCAGCCCGACGCCGAGCCCGCGCCAGAGCTGCCTACCGGCCTCGTTAAGGTGGCCATGCCGCTGTCCACCGTAGCATTGAAAGCCAAGGTAGCGGCTGCGCAGGCGTATGCGTCACAAATCGATTTTCAGTTCGGGGGCGCCGACCAAACGCGAGTTAAACTTGCGCAACTAGCGGCCGCCGAAGGGCAAGCCGCTGGATTGGAGCAAGTGGCCGAGCGATTCGCGGTGGCACCCGTCCATGCGGATGCGCTGCCCAGTGGCATGGTCCGGGGCAACTAGAGTGGCATAAACCTTACTTGAAGCTCACTTCCACGCTGACGTTCATCTGCTTACTTCGCTAGTCTGCGGCAAAGGCCAGAACTTAACTCAGCGCAGTAGAAACAAATCATCGAGTCCTACGGGCCGACGGCTAGTGTAGCCTTCTGCAAACCGAGCCCCGATGTAGCTGCCCAGCTCCTGGTTGCGGGCTTCGAGGACCCGTAGAAAATCCGGGTTGGAAATATAGGTACTGGCCTCGTCAGTGGTGTATGCGGGGTGGTAGAACTGACTGCGGAAGGCGGTGAGAGCGGCCAGCTTCTGCTCCCAGAAAGCCGAGATATCCACCACAATATACGGCCGGACATAGCTATGGTGAATGGCCTGGAGCAGCAGACGGGGCCGCCAGGGAGCCTGGGGTTTTCCGGCCCACTCCGTTTGGACTTTGGGCAAACCGGCCAGAAAGGCGGCGTCGTGCACAAGGTCGGCGGCGCGGCCGTGGTCGGGGTGCCGGTCGATGTTGGGATTGGTTAAAATCAGTTCCGGCTGAAAGCGGCGAATGACCTCGATGATGCGGCGCTGGTGGTCTTCGTCGTTGCGAAAAAACCCGTCCCGCATCCGTAGGTTTTCCCGCACGTGCAGCTTCAGGATACGGGCGGCTTCGGCGGCTTCCTGGTCGCGCAATTCCGCCGAACCGCGGGTTCCTAGCTCGCCCCGAGTCAGGTCGACTACCCCCACGCGCCTACCGGCGGTGCTGTAGCGTAGCAATGTGCCGGCGCAGCCTAACTCGGCATCGTCGGGGTGAGCAGCCAGCATCAGTAAATCGAGCTTTAAAGCTTCGGCCATGGATAAGTGAATACGAATAGTTATTTACCGACCCGGCTGCCCGGCTGCACTTCCAACAGCTGATTGTTGCGCACATCATACACGTAGCCAAACACCTGCACTTCCCCCGGAACGTGCGGGTGTAAGTCGATGCGGGCTAAATCAGCTGCTACTGCCGTCGTTAGATCCGAGAAAGAAGCAGGCGCGCCGCTTACAATGGTGGGCGCCTGGTCGGTGAGCACAGTAGCCAGGCTGGCGTCGGAAAGGCGAACCCCACAATCTGTGTGCTGGATCAAAAACCATTCGCGGGTGCCGAGCACCTGGTAGGAAAGAATAAGCGCCTGCAGGGTTTCCTCGGTAACGCGGCCCCCGGCATTACGCAGGACGTGGGCGCTACCCTCCGGCACGCCGAGCAGGCGCGTGGGGTCCAGGCGGGCATCCATGCAGGTAAGAATAGCAAAACGACGAGTGGCCAAGGCGAGTGCGTTGTGAAAAAGGAAGGGAAGTAGGGACGTTCGGGAAAGGAGAGGCAACACCAGCCCGTGCCGCGGCAAACACCGCAGGCGTTTGTGTGCAATTCTCTTACCTCACTCGGCGTACAAACAGTAACCTATTGTATCCCGATGAACTTGCTTGGGTCATGGCGTGCATGTGGCCGTATCCCGGACCAAAAGCTGGTGCTGATGGAGACAACGAAGCAGCAGCTCATCTGCCAGCACGCTGCCAGTTAAGCCATAATTAGTTAAGAAGGTAATACGGCGGGGTTAGCTGAAGCCACCCTGCCTTATGCGGCCAGTCCGGGGTTAGCGGAACAGTAAGGAAGCAATGAGCAGAGTGATGAAGATGTTGAATGTTTGCGCCAGTAGGAAGGCGTAGAGCGGCTTCTTGTTTTCGTGTTTGAATAGATCCTTGAAATTGGTTTCCAAGCCGATGCTGGTGAAGGCCAGCGCAAACCACCAGCCTTGCGCGCTTTTCAACCCACCTTTCACAGCATCAGTTGTTTCGGGAGATAGCACGAAGGAAAACAGCAAAGAAGCCGCCACGAAGCCCAGCACGAACTTGGGAAACCGCTCCCAGATCACGCCCAGCGTAGGCTTAGCGCCCGGCTCGGTAGCGTTGGGGTGCTGGGTATAAGTCCAGTACATGGAAATGGCAAAGGCCGCTACACCCAGCAACACGTTCTGCGAAAACTTAACAATAGTGCTGATTTTCAGGGCCGTTTCGCCCACCAGCGTACCCGAGGCCACCACCGCGCCCGTGGTATCGATGCTGCCGCCCAGCCAGGCCCCGGTAATTTCCTGCGACAGTCCTAGCCAATGGGCGGCGTAAGGCATGAGCAGCATCATGGGAATGGCCGTGATGAGTACCAGTGAAATAACGTAAGAAAGCTTTTTGCCGTCGCCCTTGATGGCGCCCGCCGTGGCAATGGCCGCCGACACCCCGCAGATAGACACGGCACTAGAAATCATCATAGTCAGTTCCTCGTCCACTTTCAGCTTGCGGCACAACCAGAATGCGAAGTACCACACCGAGAGCACCACTACCAGGGCCTGCACTAAACCAAGCGAGCCGGCTTTCAGAATATCGGTGAAAATGACGCTCGACCCCAGTAGCACCAACCCAATTTTCACGAACAGCTCGGTGCTGAGCGTAGCCCGCAGCCAGTCGGGCAGTCCGAACAAGTTGCCGATGAACAGGCCGGCTAGCAAGCTGAAAATAACGGCTTCCAGCCCCAGGTTGCGGGCTGTTTTGCTACCGGCAGCTATCAGCGCCACCAGCGTGAGCAGGTACACCACCGGAAAACCAAGGGCATAGCTCTTCAGGGAACGGTTGGTCAGCCAGGCCCCACGGCCCCCACCGCGGCCAGGTACACAAACTGCGTTAGAATAAGTTGCAGGTTGGCGGCGCTGAGTATTTTGCCGGTCAAATCGGCGGCGGACTCCCAATTGAATACCGGCACGGCAAACGGTAAACCCGACAGGGAAAGGCCAATAACTAAAGCTCCTAGCACGACAACCACCCAGTCTTCGTGCAAGCTGAAAGTGGATGGGGTGGAAGCGGTTTTAACGGCGGTTGACATACGCAGGAAAAGTCGAAGAAATGAGAATACAATAGAGACGAGTGGGTAGTCAGCCCGTGCGGGTCTGAGTTCACCTTGGCAACGTAAGCCGGTTTGCGCAGCACGCTCAGTACCGACCGGCCGACAACGTCGATTCTGACAACGTGTACTTACGGTCTACGCGGTCCAGCACCACGTAAAGGGAATCTTTGCGCTCGTTGAGCCCGCGCAAAACAATGTGCTTGCCGCCATCGGCGGTGGTGTAAGTTAGCGTCATTCGGTCGCGCTTTTCCGGTTTCTGCTCGGCCTTGATGCCCCGCTCCCGCCGAGTGCTCAGCGCCCGAGCGTCTATTTTACGGGTTTCATCCCCGATGCGCACCAAGGCGTCCGGGCTGATCCAGTTGGCCAAAGAGGCCTGATACTTAGCTTGCTGTTCAGTTTCTTTGCCTCCCACGTAGCTGCCGCCATAATCTCCGCCGTAGCCGTTGCTGTGGCCGGCCGGGATGCTGCTGCCGCGAACTTGCGCGGTGGCTTTTTCGGTGGGCTGACCCAGTTGGCGGCGTCCTCGTTGGTCTTTGCCAGTGCGCACCTTGCTTTGCAGGTAAAGCGTGAGAGTTTGCGGGTCGGCATCGTAGTAGAATACGCGCTGCCCGCCGGCCAGGCCGGTGGTTTCGAAGGTGCGGTTGATGTCGCGCATGGGCGAGCCGCCGCCGTTGGAGAGGTCGAGCTTGTGCGCCCGGTTCACTTTGTAGGTGAAGCTCGTCCACTTCTCGAACGTAACCTGCTGCCAGCGCACACTATCGAGCGGGGAATAGGGCAGCACCTGCCCGTTGAGGCGAAACTCCGATACGTTGTAGAGCCCACGCAGCTCGGCAATGCCCTTTTGGGCCGGCTGCTTGTACGGGTCGTACGTGAAGTTGAGATATTCCAAATAAGTTAGATACACCAGAAAAATACCGATGGTGGTTACTTTCAGCCCTAGGCGGGTGAAGCGCAGCCAAGTTGCCCGAAACGTGGGGTAGTAGTGCTGCGGCACCGTGTATCGCTCCCGGATCAGCAGGTTGTAGAGGTTGGGCACGTCCTGAATCATTAGGAAAGCGGCCAGGAGCACAAAGTAGGAGCTGTAGACGTGCACCCCACCGTCGTAGGCGAAGTTCACGAACACGATGTCGCCGAGGGCGCCAAGCAGCAGAGCCGCGCCCAGGAAAGTGGTGCGCCGGAAAAACAACATCACCCCCGCCAGCGTTTCCACCACACCCGTAAACACCTGGTACCAAGGCACGATACCGATTTGCAGCCAGAAGATTTTCTGGGCCGTCATGTCGCCAAAGTCGCTGTTCAGCAACCCAATGGATGGGTACGGCATTTGGGTCGGGAACACTTTGGTGAAGCCGAAGCCGATGATGCCAATACCCGCCCGAAAGCGCACAATCACGCGCAGCCAGTAGTAGAGCACGTCGTATTCCTCGCGTTTACGCTCAAGCAGCGTCCACACCAAACCTGCCAGCAAAGCAATACCAAGGGCAATAAACCACTTGTCATAGCCTAGCAAAGCGGGCGTGCCGTCTTCGGCGCCACCCCGAAGAAAAAGTGTGGGCGAAAAGCGGGCAATGTCGTACACGTCGCGGTAGTGACCGTGCAGCCAGTCGATGGTCAGCAGGTTTTTGTACCACCCGAAGTCGGTGGGTATGGACATCAGCACGAAAAACGGAAACGCCACCCGGAACAGCACGCGCTGCCAGGGTTTCCAGGGCCGCCGGGCCCCAGATGTCTGGGGCGGGTGGGGCGCGTACCCAGAGCAGCCAGCCGTGGCGAGCGGAACGGTTAGCCGGGGTTCGGCGATGAAAGAAGTGGTGGACATCAAAATAGCTGTTTCAAATGGAAGGATATTAGAGCTTCAAGCCCCCGCGGCGGCCGGTTTTGGCGGCTTCTTCGAGCAGGTATTTTTTGTCGCGCTTTTCCAGCACCACCTCTAGAGCGTGGCCTTGCGCGTCGGTACCGGCAAGGAGAATGGTGCGCGCGTCGGGCCGGGCTACGCGTAGCGTAAGCTGGTCGGGTCCTTCAAGGCGGTTGCGGTTTTGCAGGGTTAGCGTCTTCCCGTCGGGCGCCAGCTGGTAGGCGTAGTAGTGACGGCCAGCAACCCCGGCAAACTCGTAGTCCCGGTCGGGGTCCTGGGGGTGAATGGCTTCCGTATTGCTGTGGTTGAGCACGACGGGCCGGTTGGAGCGGACGCTGAGCGTGGCCCATTTCTCAAGCACCACATCCTGCCAGCGTTCCGGATCCGTGGCCGAATACGGCCGCAGTTGCCCGTTGAGGCGAAACTCGCGCACATCGTAAAGGCCCGCCGCGCCCGCCAGCCCCGGCGTTTGCGGATAATGATAATACCCGGCTTGGTAGGCGGCATAGGTTTTCGCCCCGTACAGCCCCACAAACAATAGAACGAAGCTTGCTTTGAGGGTCCGTTGCAGAGTGAGCGGCCACCCGGCAGGCAACTGCAACCGAAAGCGGTTGGGTTGGGCTGAGCGTTCCAGCGTCAGCAAATCGTTGACGCGCCGCGCATCGTACCAGAGCACCACCAGGGCCAGCGCCAGCAAATAGAAGCTGTACACGTACTCGCCGCCCTCGTAGGCGAGGTTGGAAAGAAACACGTTGCCTAAAAAGGAGATACCGAGGAACGCGCCAACGCTGGCCGTGCGCCGGTTCAGCAGCAACAGAGCCGCCAGAATTTCCACCAGCCCCAAAAACGACTGGTACGAAGGCACGATGCCCAAGCTCAGGGCGAAGATTTTCCAGTTGCTAAGGTCGCCGTAGTGCGTGTTCAGGTGGCTGAGCGAAGGAGGCGGCGCCTGCAACGGAAAAAACTTCAGGAAGCCATAAGCCAGCAAACCCGCCGCCAACCGGTAGCGCACCAGCACCCGCAGCCAGTAGTAGAACGTGTTGTACTCGGTCCGGTTCTGGTCCCGCACGCTCCACACACCGGCCCCGATAACGGCTAATAGAGCTACTACCGCCCAGTTAGCAAAGGTGTCAGGACCCTGAAAAAAGCGCGGGGTGTAATGGGCCAGCCGGAAAATATCACCAAACGAGAAGCCCGCCCAGTTCACAGTCACGTCGCGGTAGTACTTCCAGTCGAGGGGCACTACTTGCAGCGAGAAGTACAGGAAGGCGAAGCGAAACAGCGCTTTTTCAAAGCTGCTCCAGGACGAAGTAGCCGCGGGCGGTGGTGCACTGGGCCGCGCCAACACTGACTCGGCGGCAGGTGGTAAGATCATGTTCATCGAGTCAGAGGAATGCGTGGTTGAAAAGTCGTTTTCAGGGTTGTCGGCTGAGATGTGGCGGCGCGGCCAGCCGAGGTCGTAGAAGTCGTCCGGGCTCGTCATAGGGTAGGTAGCGGTTGAAGGGCACCAAGTTGCTTGACTGCTTGATCCTAGTAACCTTCGTTCTGGATTAGGGCCCGATCTACTTGCAGCTGGCTGATGGGAATGGGCAGCACAAGGCGGGAGGCCGGCAGCGGCGCCGTGTTATTCAGCGGATCTTTGAAAAGAGCCGTGGCGCGGCTGGTGCGCGCTAGATCGAACCAGCGGTGCGGCTCCAACGCGAATTCCAGGCGCCGCTCGTTTTCGATGGCCAACAGCACCGCTGCCTGAGTGGCCGCCGAACTGGCAGCTAACCCGGCGCGGACACGCACGGCGTTCAAGTCGGTTAGCGCCGCCGGTAGCTTGCCTTGCTGGGCCCGCGCTTCGGCCCGAATCAGGTACAGCTCGGCAATGCGGAAGATGTAACTCGGGTCGGAGCCGGGGCTGCGGTAGTAAAGGTTGCCGTACCAGCTGCTCCCGTTCACGGCGGCAATCAGGGTGGTGCGGCCGTTGGCAGCGTTGTTGGGGGCCGTGGTCAAGAGTGAGACCAGGGCCTCATTGGGGGCCCATTGCCGAGTGCCGCCGTTGGCGGTTGGCTGCCACTGCCCTCGGTGACCATTCACCTCAGTGGTACCATTATAAAACAGCTCGAACACCGATTCGCGGGTACCCCGGGTGCTATTAGCGAACCAGGCGTTGAAGGGTGTTACCAGCTGGTAGTTGGTGTTGTCGCTGATCAGGCGGGTGGCGTAATCTTCGGCCAGCGCCCAGTTGCCTTGGTACAAATACAGCCGGGCTTTCAGCGCCCACACCGTTTTGCGGGTGGCGCGGTACCGGTCGTTGGTGGTTACGGTGGAGGGGTTGGGCAACAGCAATTCGGCTTCCTCTAAGTCGCGCAGCACCTGAGCGTAGGTTTCCGTTTGGCTAGCCCGCGGCAGCCCTTGGTTGGAAGTTGCCGTGAGGGTCGGCTCGGTGACGAGCGGCACCCCGCCAAAAGTGCGCGCCAAATCAAAGTAAGCCAAGGCCCGCAGGAAATAGGCCTCGCCCACGTACTGGTTGCGCAGCGCCTCGGTTAGCAGGGCATCCGTAACGCCGGGCACTTTGCTGATGACATAGTTGGCGCGGTTGATGGTCACGTAAATCGACGACCACACCGTGCTGATGGTGGAGTTGTCGGCCCGCACGTTGTGGTTGATGAACTCCTGCACCTGCGACTGTGTGCCAGTCCACTGAATATTGTCGCCGCCCAGATAGCCAATGGACTGGAAACTGGTGCCGTAGTAGCCGCCGCTGGCCAGCGCGCTGTACACCCCGTTGAGCGCCGTAGCGGCCGATTTTTGGTCGGTGATAGTCTGGTTATCGGCCACCGATTCACGGGGCTGCACGTCCAGAAAACTCTCGCAGGCCGCCAAGCTAAGCGTCAGGGCCAGGGAAGTGAAGAAGGCAACGGTTTTCAAGTAAGCAAGGGACATGATACTGCCTGATAAATCGGTGAGGAAAAAGGCTGGCAACTAAAAAGTGGCATTCAGGCCCACTTGCAGACTGCGCGGCTGCGGCGGCGTGCCCAAGTCGATGCCCTGCTGGTTCGCGTCGCTGCTGGATGCCGACTCGGGGTCGAGGCCGCTGTATTTGGTAAGCAGCACCAGATTGGTGCCTTGCGCATACAAGCGCACCGTGCCGCCGAGCAGGCCGCGGGTCAGGGTGGCGGGCAGCGTGTACCCCACGCTTACGTTGCGCAGGCGCACAAACGAGCCGTCTTCCAGCCAGCGGCTGCCCCGTCGAGGTAGTTGTTGACGTTGATGCCGTCGGGCCGGGGCACGTCGGTCTGGTCGCCAGGCTTTTGCCAGCGGTCTAGGTTGGAGGCGAAGATGATGCGGGCCTCGTCGCGGGCCCCGCCGCCTTCCCGAAGAAGCGGTTGTGGTTGTAGACTTTATTGCCGGACTGAAAGGCAATCAACACGCTGGCATCGAAGCCTTTGTAGGTAATGGTATTGGTTAAGCCCCGAAGAACTTAGGCCAGATGCTGCCCGTAATCTGCCGGTCAGCGGCCGTGATTTTGCCGTCCTTGTCCACGTCGTCGTACACGGCGTTGCCGGTTTCCGAATCCACGTAGAGCTGCTTGTACACCCAAAACGAGTAGAGTGGGTGCCCCTGCTGCTGCAAAATCAGGTCGCGGCTGCCAAACTTGGTGGGCGTGGCCAGCTTCTCGATGTTATTGACGTTGCTGGCAATGTTGAAGCTGGTATTCCAGGTGAAGTCTTCCTTGCGGACGTTCACCGTATTGAGGACCAACTCCAGCCCTTTATTGCTTACTTCCACCGCGTTGGCCCAGTACGAGCTAAAGCCCGTGGTAGCTGGCTCAGTTAGCTGAATCAGCCCGTTCTTGGTGTATTTGTAGTAGGCGTTTGCTTCCAGCGTAACGCGGTTGTCGAGCAGGCCTACGTCCACGCCCACGTTTGCCTGCGAGGTCTGCTCCCACTTCAAATCGGCGTTGGCTAGCTGTTGGGGCGCAATCCCGGCCCCGCCTAAGTAGTTGGCGCCGCCGTTCCAGAGCCCGCGCGCCGCGAAGTTGCCAATGCCGTTCTGGTTGCCGGTCAGCCCATACGAAGCGCGCAGTTTCAGGTCGCTAAGAGCGTGCACGTCGTGCAGAAAGCTTTCCTGCTTGATGCGCCAAGCGGCACCCACACTCGGGAAGTACCCCCACTGGTTGGCTTTGCCGAAGCGCGACGAGCCATCAGCGCGGAAACTCACGTTCAGCAAGTACCGGTCGTCGAAGTTGTAATCAGCCCGCCCGAAGAAAGACGCCAGCCGGTAGCCCGACCAGTTCTGGGTGCTACTCGTGACGGAAGCCGCCGAAATTTCCTTGAACGAATTGTTGGGAAAGCCCGTGCCCTGGGCAAAGGTGCGGTTGTTGGTGTCGCTCTGCAACCCCTGCCCTAGCAACAGACCCAGGCTATGCTTGCCTAACTGCTGGCGGTAGGTAAGCGTGTTTTCGTTAAGCAACGAGGTGTACTGCGTGATGCTCGACGTGCCCAAGCCACCGACACCCGCCCGGCAATCAGCAACGTGTTCCAGTATTCTTCCTCGTCGTAATTATTGTAGTCAACGCCGAAACTGGTGCGAAACTTCAAGTTGGGCAGCAACTGCACATCGGCGTAGAGGTTGCCGAGGTAACGCAAGCTGGTCGAGTGAACGTCGTAGTTTTCAACCAGCAGTTCCACATTATCGAAGCTGGCCCGACCTACCAGTTGCCCGTTGGCATCGTAGGGCGAAAGCAGAGTGGGCGTGTGCAGCGCCGCTTGCAGCAGGCCGCCGGCTGGCCCGTCGCCGGCGCGACCCTCGTTGCGGTAGGTGCGCGTAAACGAGTTACTGACTCCAATTTGCACCTTGTCGGAGAGCTGTTGGTCGAGGTTGACCTTGAAGCTGGCTCGCTGGAAGTCAATGGGTTGCAGGATAGACTCCTGCTTGGTGAAGCCGCCGCCAATGTAGTAGCGCGTGCTGGTGCTGCCACCCGCTACCGCCACATCATAGTTTTGCAGCCGCGCCGTACGAAACACTTGGCTGAGCCGATCAAAAGTGGGCTGTTCTTCGGGCAACCCTCGTCCACCTTCTGCCACGGGCCGATAAGGCCGGTTGGCGAAGGTGTGGGGCGTGGCGCCGGTCGTGTTCAGCCAGTTTTCGTTCACCAGTTGGGCGTGCTCGGGTCCGGTGGCCAGGTCCCAGAGCTTAACGGACTTGGCCCACCCCTGCGACACGTTTAAACTTACCCGGGGCTTTTGGTTGAAGCTACCGCGCTTGGTGGTGATCAGGATTACACCGTTGGCTCCGCGCGCGCCGTACAGGGCCGTGGCGTCGGCATCCTTGAGCACTTCCACGTTTTCAATATCGGCCGGATTAAGGTCGGCGATGGGCGAAGAAGCTTTACCGCCGGTGCTGATCGTTTGGAGGCTGTTGTTGTTCATAAACACACCGTCAACCACGTACAGCGGCGTATTCGAGCCGTTGATGGTGGTGGCCCCGCGGACTCGCACGTTTACGGCCCCGCCCGGCACCCCCGAGTTCGACGAAATTTGCACCCCCGATACTTTGCCTTGGAGCTGGGCATCGAAGCTGCCTACGGGTAGCTCCTTGGTATCAGCAGGGTCCACTTTCACGATGGAACCCGTCAGGTTTTTGCGTTGCTGCGTGCCATACCCGACCACTACCACTTCGTTTAGTTGCCCTTGGTCGGGCGCTAGCCGCACGGTTACACTACCTGCTTGGCTGGCTTTCACTTCCTGCGCTTTGTAGCCGATGAAGGAAAATATAAGGGTGGCATTCTCCGGTGTTTCGGCCAAGGTAAACGTGCCGTCCGACGAGGTAACAGTGCCGGCCGCAGTACCTTTCACCCGGACGGTTACGCCGGGCAGAACTTGACCAGTTTCATCTACCACCTTACCAGTTATCGGCACGCTAGCGGGTTGACTGCGAATAAGTAGCGTACTAGAAGCTGCTGATGTTGCCCCCGGGGCGCTTAACGTAAGTAAGGTTAAGGGCAGAAGATAGTTCATCGAAAGAAAGAAGATTGATTTGTGAGGCAGCGAGTGACAGGCACCCCGTCAGGGCACTAGTAGCTTGGCTGCTGGCACTGAGATGGTACAGGCGGAAACGAGAGAAACAACGGATATTCTTTAGGCCAACGTTTGCATTATTTCAGCAAATCAGCCACAATCAATTACCAACAAGCAGTATTACTAGCCACGGAAAAGCACTTCACTACTGCCTCCCTCAATGAAATAAAACGGCTCACGCATCACCGAAAAGCCGTTTTTAATGCATATGCCTATTACTGCTGACTGCAGAGCAAGTCCCGTAGGCCACTGAACTCAGAATTAAGTTGGCAGTTACCTAATACAACTATTCTGATAGGACGGCGTCTAGACCAGCTATTTCATTAGGGAAATAATTTCCTGTTAACCCATACCTGCCTAATTGGGCACGCACAGCCAAGCAGATAGATCAGAAAGAGGAAATACTCGGGTGAGAACCGCTAGAAGGCCGTTTCAGTGGCTACAATCAGCCTGTCACGTGGGGCATTATCTGGCCATTGAATTAGATGCAGCAGTTCAATTAGCACAGCAGCACTCAATAAGCCGGAATACCACAGTGGAACCAGGAGCGCCTCAGCGAGGCGACAGCAAAAGAGGAGGTGCAGGGACGTTATTTTTGCTTTACTGCCCCTACTGCCGTGCTCATACAGACAATTGCAGTGGCAAAGCCACAACAACGATGCTGTACTGATTGCGAGATAGCAGAATAGCGGCTAGAAAAACTGAATGCGTCCACGACAACTTGCTTTTATATGCTCAGGACTTGGCACCGTTCGGGATTTTCCCGGGGTTGCCGGCGCTTCACGGAGCCTGTCTCTCCACGCCTCTGTATAAAAACAATCCTTTTCCGAGAAGGGATTGGTCCGACAAATGTAGAGGAGGATTATTCAGAAATACAAATTGCTTCTCTCTTATACAGCAGCATAACACTGTGTTAGACGGCCAACAACTGGAATCTACTGCTATTAGCTAATAACTGAATATTATAAATTGGAGCCAGTATAGCAATGAATAAAATTATACTTTATCCATGCTTTAACCTGATTAGCTAAGCCAAAGTCTAAATGTGCATTCATTGATTTAAATGAATTGCCATGCAAAATCGGATGTCGTAGGGCGCTGCCTATCCCAGATAGAAATATTATTATCATTTAACCATTGTCCCACAATCCCCATAACTGATAGTTATCCTGTATAATTTAAAGTTATCGAACGGCCCCGTATTATTTTTTACGGAAGTATCTTATTATTCGCCTAACAAAACGGTCAACGAGCAGAAATAGCGTTGCGCTTGCAATGCTTTAGAACGAGCTACTAGCCACCAAGCAATTATTTTGCTGACAGACATAAGCTTTGAATTGCAACTAGAGTCTAGAGCTTGGTGCCTTGTTCGCAGATTCAACCAACGTCGAGCAGAATAGAGATGATGATTCCAGTGGAACGAGGTAGCGAGAAGCGCCTACTTAGCTTGACCGAAAGCAACGATGCTTGATTCCGGACACGATTAGCTACGAGGTGGCCAATGTATGAGCAGATGATATCTGCTGAGGTAGGTGCTTCTCTGCCTATTCTGAGGCCACCTTACACCTGAGTTGCTAAGCGGTAACTGGTGCTGCGGCCACCAGCCCCTTCTTTAACCAGTAGTCCCTTAGTCACTAAGTCGGCTATATCCCGGCCAGCCGTATCCTGGGAGCATTTGGCCATTCGGGCCCACTTCGACGTAGTCAGTTTCCCTTCGAAGCCGTCCAGCAACCGTGTGAGCAAATGTCGTTGGCGTTCCGTGAGCGAGGTATGCTGATGACGCTCCCAGAAGCGCGCCTTGGCCAACACCTGTTCCAAAGTCTGCTCCGCCTGCGTCAGCGACCGGCCAAAACATTCTAGAAACCAAGTAAGCCACGGCGTTAGGTCCAACGGCCCCCGCTGACTGGTTTCCAATAAATCGTAGTAAGCCCGGCGCTCAGCCTGAATCTGGGCCGACATACTGTAGCAGCGTTGGCTGGTCTGATCGGCCCGTGTCAACTGCAGATCGGCTAGGGCACGGGCAATGCGGCCGTTGCCGTCATCGAAGGGGTGAATAGTCACAAACCAGAAGTGCACAATGGCCGCTTTTAATACGGGGTCTAGGTCGGATGAGGCGTTAAACCAAGCCAGGAATTGCTGCATATGGGCGTCTAGCTCATCAGCCGGTGGTGCTTCAAAGTGCACCCATTCGCGGCCCATGGGACCAGACACGATCTGCATCGGTCCGGTTCGCCAGGCCCCGACGCGCAATGGGTATAAGCCACTGTGCCCGGTAGGGAATAGGGCGTGGTGCCAGCGAAACAGCCGCTCAGTTGTAACCGGTTCCTGCGCTTGTTGCGTGGCGTCGAGCATCATGGCAACCACGCCTTCCACGCGTCGATCAGTAGGAGGCAACCCACCTTGTTCCAGGCCGAGGCGGGTTGCCAAGGAAGAACGGACCGAGGCAGGAGGCAGCAACTCGCCTTCAATCTCACTGGATTTAAGCACCTCCAGCGTAAGGGTTTGCAACGTGGCTTCCGTGCGCAGTTCCAAGCCTAGACTTTCTAGCCGGCCTAGCAAGCGTCCTTGCTGATAGCGCACGGAACCGAGTAAACCAATTACTGTAGCATGCTCCCACGTGAAGTGAGGCCATTTAGGAAGCTGATAGATATAGCCGGTTAATCTCCGCATCATATGCGGTAAATATGCCTCTTATTCTCCGCATTTAAGCAAAGCGCAATCCGGACGCCAACTAGAAACGACTAATAGATTATAAACCAGCATCCACAGCAGAATTAACACAAATCAGCTAGCCGTTCCGAAAGGCTTGGCTTTGGTCGTTATTAAAGCAGCTTACGTACTTATGTCCCCTTGTCAAAGAGTAGGAGCTGCTTGTCGCAGTCCGGAAAAAACCTAGATTAGAACCATGACGAAATTTGCCTTTCGCGTGCAGCGCTGTTTTCCGGAAAGCCTCGGCCACGCTTGGGGGCAATTGCTGACGCAGTTTCAAACGGAAAACTCACGGGCTCGGATCCTAACCATGCAGCACCAAACAACTCCGATTGGGGAGTCGCTGCATCCCGAAATTATCTTGTCGCTACTCATCACTTACGAAGAATAAGCTCCCACTAATTCCTAACAGCGGTCCGTTGGGCGGCCTAGTTCAACACCTAGCTACTGTTGTAAGTGGCCAGGGACAAGGCTGATTGTGCAACAGTTCGAACTGATACTGCAGCCATGGGTGCGCCTGCCCTTTGCCAATTCGTAGCTTCCCTTGGATCAAGCTATATTCAATGAAAGAGTGGTGTTTTTCAGTCGCGCAGATGTTGAGTAAATAACACGTTCAAAGACAGCACTCATTTACTCAGCTAGTAATTGGGTTTTTGCGAGACAACTCAACCAAGGTAATTGCTTAGCCGTTATGTAGTTCCACGCCTTTCCGACGTGTGTGCTGTATGATTCCACGGTTGTCTACTTCTACTTCTCTACGCTTTTCTTGGCTCCTGGCCCTGCTCTTCGGAGCATTTGGCCGGACGTTGCCAGCGGCAGCGGGGCCAGTGGAAGGAACAGTTCTGCAAGCCACTGCCGCCAAGCCAGTCTGGTCGTCTCCAGCATTGAGTGACCACTTGGAAGCGTTGCCCGCCGACGTTTTGGTTTGGTCTTCGGGCCTCGGGATAGTAACAGGACCGGCATCCGCTGGTTTATTGCCCGCCATGCCGACCGCGCTGCTTTGCTCCGTCGGCGGACGTTGCTTGCTGCCCTACGTGCGACCCGTAGCCTATGCCTGCTTGATCCAGGCCCGGCTACTGCGCACTACTCTGTCGCCTAACGCTCCGTAAACGAGATTGTTCTCGCTTACCACTTAAGCGCGCGTTGGCCTTTTCGGCACAACAGGTCGCGCCTGCTGCAACAGTCCTCACTCTTTCTTGATTTACAGGAAGAAGGTCACGCAGCTTATTGATTTTCAGTGCCAAGATGGAGCGCTTTATTGCCTCCTAGATCGAGGCTTTGCTTTTGTCGCTTCGCTGGTCCTGCCACGACAACCGAGGCCGTAAGGCCAATTTTCCTTGCCTGCAGAAGTTTTCACTGCTTCTGCGCACGCAGTTACACTTCATTAACTGTGCGCGGCCAAGCGTCCTCATGCGTGGTTGGAGGCTGACTGCCTTTCTGTACCTGGGTATTCAGCTTGCAAAGCTCAAGACGGCCGAAACGCAGTGGCTGAATAGTCTATATCAACTCCCACTGGGGTGCCTCAAGGGCTTTTCCTGTTTTCCCTTCCTGTTGATTAGGCTCTCCCTGGTGCCCGCCAGGGCCTGCTAGCTCCTATCAGTTTCATTCGCGGAAGCACAGCGTAGGCTTCGCCTGCCGGCTAGTGCTGCTTGTTGCGGGCAGTTGCCCCTCCGACGCGCATCCATCACGACGGGGAAGTTGCCTTCCCTTCATCGGTTATCCTTTCTCTTATGATTTCATCTTCCCCTCTCGACCAACTAGTCCAGGATGGGCTTGCGCTGGGTCCCCAGTTGTTGCTGCAGTGCGTGTTCAATCCTTACTACGACGTGCTCGACGGCGTCCGCCCGGAACCGCTGACGGCCGCTGAACGTCACGCTCTGGCCGCGTATCAGTTGCACTGCCAGCAGGCCCTGAAAACCCTATATGAGCGCCTGCAGTGCTTGCCCGCCGACCGGGTTTCCATCCATACTCCGCACACCATTTTCACCGTCGTTTCCCGCGAATACCTGGTGTCCGACGAGTTGACCATCATCCGGTGCAAATGCCACGGCGGCAACCCCTTGCAGCTACTCCCAGCTTAGCGTTTACGCCCGTCATGCTTTGGCTGGATCGCCGCCATGGTCGTCTCCCGTTGTCGAACAGCAGGAGAGGGTGGCTTTGGCGAAATAAAGCGTCGGGCCGACTCTATTCCTTTCGCTTCAACGCTCCCGTTTGCCGTGTGCAACGAGGGGCATTTCATTTGTTTGTTTATGCTGTTTCAACAACTAATTCTTCTGCAGAAGCGGCACGCTGCGTTGCCCACGCCACCGGCTCATTTGCCCGCTTCCTCGTTCCCTTCGGCTCCGCTCCAAACCGGCTATTGGCCAACAATAAAAAACATCGGCTTTATCGTGACGGGTATTTTCTCGGCCGGCATGGGCTTGAAAGCTTTTCTGCTTTCCAGTCATTTTATCGACGGGGGTGCCACGGGTATTTCTATGCTGCTAGCAGCGGCCCTAGATTTGCCCTTGTCTTGGGGGTTGCTGCTCATCAACTTGCCCTTCCTGCTGCTGGGCTACCGGCAGATGGGTGTACGCTTCGCCCTCAAAAGCGCGGCTGCCATTACTGGTCTGGCTTTGTGCTTGGCGCTCGTTCCTTACCCCGATGTCACCTCCGACCGACTCTTAACGGCGGTGTTTGGGGGCGTCTTCATCGGAGCCGGCATCGGGTTGGCCATGCGGGGTGGGGCCGTGCTCGACGGCACCGAAATCCTGGCGTTGCTTATCAACCGCAGCACCCCGCTGCTGAAAGTGAGCGACGTTATTTTGCTGCTCAACATTGTCATTTTCGGGGTGGCGGCTTTTGTGCTGGGCATCACGGCCGCGCTCTACTCTATTCTTACGTATATGGCGGCTTCTAAAACTCTGGACTTCCTGCTCACCGGCATTGAGCAGTACACGGGTGTAACCATCGTTTCCAACTGTAGCGAGCAGATTCGGCACGTGATTACCACGGAGTTGGGCCGGGGCGTGACCATCTATAAAGGCCAGAGCGGGTTCGGCAAACGGGGCGAGCATCGCCGGGATCTGAACATCATTTTCACCGTGGTCACGCGGTTAGAACTGTCTAAGCTGCGAGAGGAAGTGAAGCGCTTGGACCCGCAGGCTTTCTTGGTGCAACAGCAGGTGGATGATGCGGTCGGCGGCATGCTGAAAAAGCGGCCCCTGCATTAATTTTTTAGTAGCCCTTACTCGAAAAGTCCGGTACTTGTGGCGGCTTACGTACTATGCCTGCTTATGCGACCTGCCGATACGCGCCACCGTGGCCCGCACCCAACCGATGAGCGGCTGTTTGCGCCCGAGTGGGTACCGGTGCTGCGCCGCGCCGTCGGGGAATCGTCGTGGCTGCTGACGCGCGGGTACCCAGTGGGCGGCACGCTAAAGTTGGTCGGCGACCGGTACGCCCTAACCGAGCGCCAGCGCTGGGCCGTGGGCCGCGCTGCCTGCACCGATGAGCAACGCACCCAACGAGCCGCCACTCAGTTGCCCGCTGATGTTGGGGGCCGGCCTGTATCTATCGACGGCTTCAACCTGATTATCACCCTCGAAACGGCCTTGAGCGGTGGGGTGGTGCTGCGGGGCCGCGACGGGGCACTGCGCGACCTATCGAGCATCCACGGCACGTACCGGGCAGTGCAGGAAACCGACCGGGCCATCCGGCTGGCTGCCACGGTGCTGCATACCCTCGCTCCAGGCCCCGTGCGGTGGCTGTTCGATCAGCCCGTATCCAACAGCGGCCGGCTCGCCGCGCGCTTGCGCGAGCTAGGTCCTACCCTAGGTCTGCCCTGGACGGCCGAAGTTGTCTTCAACCCTGACCGCGTACTAAAAGAAACCACCGATGTCGTAGTCACCTCCGACTCGGCCGTACTTGACCGCGCCGGGGCCTGGCTGAACCTGGCGGCCTTGGCTTTGGAAGTGGAGCCCGCACGCTGGCTGCTTGAATTAGGGGAGAGCCGCTAAAGCGAATTAGAATTTCTTGGGCACGCAGTAGAGCCAGTAAGACAAAGGGTCCGGCAGAACACCGGACCCTTTGTCTTACTGGCTCTACTGCGTATGCGCTTATTTCACCACGGTAGCTTCCAACTCAATGGTTAAGCCGGCAAACAAGCCCTGCACTTCCAGCAGCGTCGTGGCTTGCTTGATGCCGTGCTGTGCAATCCAGGCCTGGTAAACGTCTGTGCACGTCGTGAAAAATTCTGCCACGGAGGTGGTGTACACGTTTAGGCGCACAATACCCTGGCATTCATACCCGGCCTCGCGAATCAGATGCTCTAGATTTTCAAAGGTTTGGAGCAGTTGGCTGCGCATGTCGGCGGTGCTCGGATAGCCTTCCTTGTTGAGGGCCACCTGCCCGGAGCAGTAGAGCGTACCAGCCGCCTGTTTGATTTCTACAGCTTGTACTGAATTGGTGCGCTCGCCCCATATCCAAGGGTCAACGGTCCGCTTTTCCATTTTTTTGCTTTTAGGATTGAGGTGAAAAGATGTTGGTCATTTGACTCCACAAACTTCTAGTCACCTTCTGACAACCCTATGTCAGCTTGTTTTCCGGAGCACAAAAAAAGTCGTGCGCCCGCTGGGCCAACTCGCGTAGCTGCTCCCGCAATGCCAGCGGCTCAACGACCGTGATGGCCCCCGCATATGGCAACAGCCAGGTAGCTAAGTAAGGCAGCGAACCAATAAACAATGTCATCTCCACGCCACCACCCGGCAGGGGCAACTCATGGGCCCAGCCGTACTGGTGTTTGGTATCGTGCAGGTGCTGGGCCAAGGCAGGCAGCACGGCCGACGCTTGAAAGTGGAGTACAACTCGCTCTTTTTGCCGCCGGCTTGCTTCGGCGGCCCAGTAGTCGGTCAAGGTTTCGGGGCGCGCGGCAAAAGTTTCCGTGCTGAGCGCTATCTGCTGGATGCGGTCCAGGCGAAAATTGCGAAACTCCTGCCGCAGCCGGCAGTACGCCACCACGTGCCACTGCCGGCTTAAGTAGAGGCCAATTGGCTCGATGTCGCGCAGGCTGGGCGCGGCGGTTTCTGCGCCTTGGTAGTGCAGCCGTACCACACGCCGCGTCGTGACGGCCGCAACTAGCAACTGATAGGCCGCCGGGAGGTCGGCTTGGGTGCGGGGCTCTAGAACCTGAATATGCGGAGTAAGAGCTTCGAGGTGGTCCCGGTCGGCGCGGCGCAGCACGGCGCGTAGCTTATCCATTGCAGCGGCGCTGAGGCGTGCCGTGGGTGCGTCGGTGAGTTGAGCCGCTAGCTTTTCGGCGGTGAGTAAGGCAGTGGCTTCCTCGCGGGTGAACATGACGGGCGGTAGCCGGTAGCCTTCCACCAAAGAATAGCCCACCCCGTGCGCGCCGATGAGCGGCACCCCGGCTTCTTCGAGGCTGCGCAAATCCCGATAGATTGTGCGCAAACTCACACCGAACTGCTGAGCCAGCGCTGGGCCACTGACCATGCGCTTGGCTTGCAATTGAAGCAAGATAGCCGTCACGCGGTCGAACCTATTCATTGCTATGCTTGAGTACTGCGTGACTAGCGGGAAGGGACATAGCACCTAGTTGGCCGCTGAATAAACGGAAACTTTCTTCCCGATAAAGCGGGGAATTTAACCGGGAGTGGGATAATCTTGCTTGGGTCGGTTTCGAGAGTAGCTACCCTCCAAGCCAGGCGCCCAGCTGCTTAGCAACCGGGCGCAGCCATAGTGTATCAAGCTTTATTCTGTTGCAAGCGCCCAATCAAGTGGCCTTTGTCTACTGCGCACTGCGCAAAAAAACGCGGAATGTAGTGCCCTCCCCCGGCTGACTGTCCACTTCGATGTGGCCCCCCTGCGTTTGCACTAGTCGGTTTACTAGAAATAAGCCCACGCCGGTTCCCGTGCTGGCCTGCGGGTGGAAGCGGCGAAACAACTGAAACAAGTCGTTGCCGTGCTGCTGCAAGTCGATGCCGAGGCCGTTGTCTTGCACCTCGAGCACGGGCTGACCGGTTGCGGTGTAGGTTCGAACCTGCACCCGCGCCGCCCGCTCGGGGTGCCGGTATTTGAGGGCATTGCTAACTAAGTTGAGCAGAATCGTGCGCAGATTGCTACGCCCGTAAGGCAATTCAGGCAAAGCCGCAAAATCCGTCTCTACAACTGCGTGGGCCGCTTGAATTTCGGGATGGAGCGTTTGCAGTACGTGCTCGGTGACGTCGCTGAACGCTACGAGTTCGGTGACTTGCTCGTCCGGCTGGCGTGCTACCTGCACTACATCAGCCAGTTCGGTGATAGTCATGGTTAGTGCCCGCAGAGACTCGTCGAATAGCTGCCACATATAAGCCGCGTCGGGGTCCGCTATGGTGGCCGCGCTGCGCAGTTCCTCGAAAAGGCCGCGCAGATTATTTGCTGGCTGCCGCAGGTCGTGGGAAGCCGCGTAAACGAAGTTGTCGAGGTCGGCGTTGGTGCGGGCTAGTTCCTGGTTGGTAGAGGCCAGCTCCTCATTGGTTTGAGTGAGCAGCGTGTTCTGCTGGTGAATTTGCTGCCGCGCATGGGTCAACTCTTCCACGGAGGCCCGCAACTGGTGGTTGACGTTCTTTAACTCACCGTGATACTGGGCTACGTACTGCCGCCACTCATTTTTCTCGATGGCGTGCATCACCGTTTTACACAGCAGTTCCTGGTCGAATTGCCGCTTTACCAAGTAGTCTAAGGCGCCGTTATTAAGGGCCCCTACGGCAAGCTGCTCGCTACCCCCACCCGTAATCATGACCGCGCACAAGTTGTCTGGCGCTAGCTTTTTGAGTTCGAGCAGCAGCGTTAACCCGTCCGTATCGAGTAGGTTAAAGTCGAGCAGTACGCAATCCGGCTGAATGGTTTCGAACAGTGTCAGAGCCTCTTCGCCCGAAGCGGCTTCGTACAGCTCCATCCGCTCGTACTGTTGCTGCCTGCTTAAATACCGCTTGTAAAGCACCCGGTCAAGCTCGTTGTCATCAACGAGTAAAATCTTTTTCACTAGCAAGCAAACTAATTGGCGAACGGTAGAGTCGCGGCTTCCAGCCAGTAGTGGATGGTTAGGCGAATTTTTTCTTCCAGAGCGGCGTACTCAATCGGTTTAGTCAGGTAGGTGTTGGCTCCTAACTCATAACAATCTTCGACGTCGCGCTCGTTGGAGGACGTACTGAAAATAATCACGGGAATGGAATGCAGCTGGGCATCTTGCTTGAGTTTGCCGAGCACAGTTCGCCCATCGGTGCCCGGTAAGTTCAAGTCGAGGAGCACAATGGCGGGCAGCGTCAGGGGCCAGCCAGCAGCTTTGCCGTAGCCTTGCAAATATTCTAGGGCCTGGTCGCCGTCTTCGCAGCGCAGCACCGGGTTGCGTAGGGCATGCTTGCGGAAAGCACGGCTGATCGCCATGAAGTCCTCAGCACTATCCTCTACAACGAGGATGGGTTTGAGCGGGAAAACAGACACTTACAAATTGTTTTATAGGTTTTTAGAGAGCGAGAAATAAAAGGTAGCGCCTTCCCCTTTGATGGATTCCACCCACAAAGTGCCGCCATGCTTTTCAACCATTTTCTTGACAATGGCTAAGCCCGCGCCCGTACCTCCCCCGTATTTCTCTTGCCCGTGCAACCGCTTGAAGAGCTTGAAAATGTTGGAGTGGTGCTTGGGGTCGATACCAATACCATTGTCACGTACGTAAAAAACGTGAAAATCGTCGGGGTTGGCAAACCCTTTCTGTTCAGCTTCTTCGGCAGGCACCACGCCCACCTCTACAATTTTGTCGGGGCGGTCGTTGTAGCGCATGGCGTTGGTCAGCAAATTGTTGAACACTTCGCGCAGGCGCACTTTGTCGCCGCGGATAACGGGCAGCGGATGGGACACGGTCACAGTGGTGCCCGTTTGCTCGAAGCGAGGTGCCAGCAGCTCCACTACCTCAATTAGCAGCTCGTTCATGTCAAGAACCTCCACAACCAAGTCCTGCCGCCCCACCCGGGAGAGCTGCAGCAGCGACTCGATCAGGTTTTCCATGCGCTGGCTTAACCGCACCAAAGTTTGCAGCTTGTCCACACCCTCGGCATCGAGCTGCTCGGCGTAGTCTTCGAGCAGAAACAGCGAGTAGTTGTGAATGCCCCGCAGCGGCTCCTTTAAGTCATGAGATGCCACGTAGGCGAAAGAATCCAGCTCGTCGTTGCTGCGCTCCAACTCGATGTTGAGTTGGCTTAGACGGGCAGCGCGGGCTTGCAACTCGTTGAACACTTTCAGCCGCACGTCCGAGATGTGCAAGCGAATTTCCTTGGCCGCTTCGATTTCCATGGATTTCCAGGGGCCGCGGTGCTTTCCACTAATTGCTTCCAAGCCTCAAACGACTGGCGAGGTGAGAGAAACACCTGCCCGTCGGCGAGTACTTCCACTTTGCTGTTTTGTCCGGCCCACGTAACGGTTTGCACAACTTCGGGCCGAAACCAGAGCAGGTAATTACCGGGCGCATCGGCCAGCGAAACGGCTAGTATGCCGCTGGCTGTGGGTCGCAAAGCCAAGCCCGCTGGGTTGTGCTGAGCGTAAGAATTGGTGTGAAACACATCCTGCGGAGCGTGCTCTTGCAGCCAAGCCAGTAATTCCTGCACCTGGGCTTCCGTGGGCGTGTTTCCAAGCAAAATGATTTCCCCATCAAAGCAGATGGCTGCACCGCCGCAGTCGAACACGTCCTGCACGGTGGGTTGCTGGCGGTAAAGCCCCTCCACGAAGTTGATGCTGCTCGATACGTGCTCGAGCAAGTGCACCTGGTTTTCGCGGATGCGCAGCTGGTATTCCTGCTCGTCGTACTGCTCTTTGGTTTTGATAAGCGCCGAAAACGTTTTGCCCAGAAATTGGCACATGTCGCGCAGTTCGTAGCCCACCAGCCGCGGGGTCCGGTGGTGGCACGTAACCATGCCCCACAGCTTGCCGTCTCGGACCAGCGAAATAGTCATGGTGGCTGCCGAGCCCATGTTGTGCAGGTATTGCAAGTGAATGGGCGACACGCTGCGCAGCACCGCGTAGGTCATGTCCGGTGGGCGGTTGGTAACCGGGTTGTTGACTGGCACCAGCCGGGCCGGCACGTACGATGCATCCGGGATAAAACGGAGCCAATTTTTCAGGTACATGGCCCGCGCCTGCTGCGGAATATCGGAAGCGGGGTAGTGCAAGCCCAGCCACGGTTCCAAGTCCTCGTGCTTGGCTTCGGCAATAATTTCCCCGCTCTCGTCTTCGGAAAAGCGGTAAATAGCTACTCGGTCGAAGCCGGTGATGTTGCGCACCTGCTCCACGGTGTGCTGGCAAAACTCCAGCACGCGCGTAGCAGACAGCATCTGACCCAGGGCCTCATTGAGTTCACCCAGATCCAAGGTGCTGGCCGCGGCATCGGCCACCGGCTCGAATTCCAACCACAGCAGCTGATCGTAGCGATGCAGAATGATTTTGTAGAACGGCTGGCCGGTTACTTTATCTAGGCGCACGCCCAACAGCTTCGGCGTTACGCCGAGCGAGGGGAGCAGGTGCGCAATGGCCTCCACTTGCTCAGCCGGCAAGAGTTGCTCTAGTCCCGCCCCGACTAGGTCGGAGGCTGCCATGCCGAGTAAGGCCTCGGTGTTTTCGCTGGCTTGCACGACTTGCATGGTTTGCTCGTGCAAGCAAAGCATAAAGCCATAGGGCTGCACCGAACCGGGAATATGAATAGGCTCCCGGTCGCAGTTCGTTAAATTGATTTCGGCGTTTAGCAGGCGCTCGTCGGTATAGCTCATGGGTGGTTCAGCCAGGCGTCTAAATGTTGAAACGTGCGGCGGGCCGACAACACGATTTCGTCTTGATTAACTTCCATTGCCGCCTGACCCAACAGCTGGCAGAAGGATTTCCACATAAGGCCCGTCTGGTCGCCGTAGCCGCTAAAATAGGTTCGGGTAGAGATGCCCGCTTTGGTTAATTGCCGGGCAATTACCTGTCCGCCCAAAGTCGACCCTTCGATAACGTACATGGCGCCCAGCAACTCGGGCCAGGTGTGTAGAGAAGGCATTGCCGTGCACAGCGGCAATGCCGTCGGGCTGGTATGCGGCAGATCCTCTAGAATCAGGTGGGCGCGGTAGCGGCGCTCCACCTGCCAGGCTGGCGGCCAGGTATGCCGGCGGAGTTGCTGTTCGTAGGGCACGAGAAAGCCGTACATCTTTTGTAGAAACCACTCAGTAAGCTCTTGCGTGGGCGTGCCCGCCGTCAGGTTTTGGTTGAAACGGTTCTGCTCGAGCGCCTCGTGATAAGGACGAGTTTCGGTACGCAAACGGGATAGAATCTCGGTAGATAAAGGTGTAGTCATGCAAGCAAATAGCAGTAGCTGCACAGTTTACGGCCCGCAACCAAGAGCAGTTCGGCAAACCGTTGGTACTTCCTTACCGGATTAGCCAATATTCACTGCAAAATACAGCGAAGATACCTGCTCTGGATTGTGATTAATTGCTAAGGCAGACCATTTTAATAGAGGTTTAGCTGGGTCGCCTGTGCCAACTGCCGAATTTCAACAAACGTTCCGTGCGGCGACATTAAGGAACCCTAAGAAATGCTATATTTTGCCGCCGAGCATAATATCGAATTCATAGACATCAAGGATATTACCTAGGTCTGTAAGCATATGGTTGAAGCTGACGTACGCTACCGATTCGTGATAGCCTCACTACTTTGTAGTCGTAGCAGTTGAGCAATGCATCCTACTCAATAGCTGGTGGGCTAGGCTGCGTCGCCTCACCCTTGCTGCCTTGCCAAAAGGGAAGGCAGCAAGGGTGAGGCGGTTCTTTCGTTGAAGCAGTCTATTCTTCGAGGTTGGCTTACAGCCACTAAAGCAACTTACGCTTCACCTTTTCTTTATGTGGTAGTTCTTTCTGAGAGTCAGGTCGGAGTGCGAAATAATCTATTAGGGCCGCTTCGAGAATGGCACTCATATCTTCTCGACTCCAAAACGAGAGTTGGTGCAGTTGCTGAAACAATTCTGTTGGAAGTGTATTAGTGAACCGAATCTTTTGCGGGGTTGGTCCTACTGCTTCGGGCTCTGGCGTGGTTGGGCTCGACGAGAAAGCAGGAGTCAACAACAATTCATCAGGATTAACTGGTGCCGCTATTAGGGCATTAAGGTTAAGTTTCGGTTTAGTAGCCATATGGAAAAGTTTTAAGCATGATGCATTATATGCATATTGTACATATAATGCAGCTTATGTTGTCAATGCAGCTAATATTTCTTTTGTGAGAGCTTCATAATCGACAAGAGCATTGCTATGAGGCGCTGTTTCGTAAAGCGACTGACGCTGCACTTGGGCTTCCGCAATAGCCACATTATCACGGATAGACGTTTCCATCACCAAAGGGCCTAATTCCGGGTGCTCTTTCATCATTGCCACAAAGCTATGGTGAAGGTTGCGGCGATAAGTAGGAGAATATTTGGTGAGGAAAATTCCGCCGATGGCTAACACGGGATTGTAATTCTTCTTGATTTTGCCTATCAACTCCAACAAGCTCTGCACGCCCTCAAAACTGAAGAGTTCCGGCTGTGTTGGAATGAACACTTTCGTGGAAGCCGTAAGAGCCGCCACGGATAAGGGCGAGTTAGGAGAAGGTGGCGTGTCAATTAACACATAGTCCACTAGATTCTCTAAGCCATCCAGGGAATTCCGAAACAGCATAGGATAGGCCATGTCAGCGCCTAATACTTTTTCGGCGGCAACCAGTGAATCGGTGGCGGCGACCAACCACAAGCCCTCTCCTACCGGCTGCATCATGTCGGCTAACGTGGCGGAGCCATTCACCACGTTGGTTAGGTGCTTGTCCGCACTTACCAAGGGTAAGCACCGCGTTAAGTTGCGCTGGGCATCCGCATCCACGAGTAAAACTCGGTGGCCTGCATGTGCCAAGCATTGCCCTGTTGCCCAAACGGAGGTGGACTTGCCAGTTCCCCCTTTCCTATTCGCCATGGTTAGTATTTGCATTCTATGTTAGTTATGTGTTGTACAGCCAGTAAACATAATGCAGATAATACATATTTATCATAAAATCCTCTTTGTATTCCTTATGCATATTACATGCATAAGGAATACAAAGAGGATTTTATGATTATTTGCTTTATAAAGTTTAAGTCAATAATCGCTGCTGAGCATTCTCCTGTGGCATCAACCACTGGCTAAGTAAAACGGGGCCATGCTCAAAATGTCAGCATTTGATGTGGGCAATAAGTCTAACTATTGAGAACAGTTGAGCTTAACCGGCTACCAAACCAAAACCTTCCATATACAAATGGAAATAGGTTTGCTTTCAACTTACCTATAGCATTCAGTATATACTCAAAGCAGATGATATTCCTTATACGTATTGTATGCATAGGGAATATGAATAATCATATACGGCGCATTTATCTTATCGTGATAAATATTCTTGCCTCGCTAACATGAACTTCTTCCACAAGGGAAAAGCCGAACAAGAGGGCATCTTAACTTAAATGGCTCAACAGCAAAACAGTCTTAGGCTTATATTCTTCTCATTTGAGCCTCAGCTACAGAATGACATCCATAGAAGAAATCAGTATACGGAGTTTAGTGCTACAACAAAATATAGCACATATATAATGCATGAGGTTTACGATATGTTTTATACATAGCATATGCATAAAGCATATCGTAAACCTCATGCATAGCGCGTGAAAACTACTCTATCATAGTACCCAAATTTGCTAAGTCTCCTGACAGGTAAACTCTCCACAATGATAGAAAAGCGAATCTGCACTCACCCTTTACTTTTCAACTGCCAACCTCGAGTTTACTTACAGACTATTTGTTATTGCCCTTGATAGGGTAGGGGAGAGGCTCTATTAAGATAAGGCGTTGCTTTGTCTAAAGATATCCATTGCATATGGCTAAACTATATGCTAATGCAAGCTCGGTAGCAAAACCCAAAGTATAAGGCATTTCCACTCCTACTACAAACAGGAAAGTCCGTGATAGATAGTGCTTTGCTTACTGAATTTCTACGTTGACTGAGTTTATCACTGCAGCAGGGAGGAGAGAAGCCTAACTTATTATCATAATCATTGAAGAAACGCACTAAAGAGTGAATCGTGCTATTTGTAATAAACGTTTCTTGCTAATACATAAGAGAACGGCGTACGGGTAGGGTTTCAGCTTTCCGCGACCGGCAGCTCAGAACATCATAAAATCAGGTCAGTTGATCGAAGGCCTTGGCGAGACGACACTATAGTTCCAGCAATGGCTTCAACCAACAACGTACAACAAGTTCGCACTTTTATTTGCCGTAAAAGGGCATTCATGAAATGGTCTGAACACAGGTAGGTACCTGAAAATAATTCACTGAAGCAACGAAAGGATTACGCTTTTTTGGCTTGCCCTGCTCTTAGAGTTTCACGGCGTATCATCTCAACCTGTTCCTCAGAATGCAATGCTAACACTATCTCTGTCAGGTTAGCCTACTAGTAGTTGAAGACCAGTTTAGGGCGTATTATTAGCTGGTTTCTTAGCTATTATCTTAATTTCCACCAGTAGAGATGGCAGGTTTAGTTTAGCTACGCCAATCATAGTACTAGGTACTTGCATCGGATCGGGGTATACCTCCCGACCTAATTGTTGGCGCGCTGCAAAAGCCGCATCGTTGTCCAGAACATAAAGCGTTTCGTCCACTACATCAGTCATGCTCAGGTTGAAGCCTGCGAGCAGTTGGCGGATGTTAGTGTAGGCTTGGCGCATCTGCGCTTCCATACCATCACGTACAATACCGTGCTCATCATGTCCTACTTGGCCAGATAGCCACACCGTATCGTCCACTTTCAAGGCTTGAGCATAGCCGTATTGCACTTCCCATGGCATACCGTGCGCCAGGATTTCTTTGTTATGCTGGTTCATAGTCCGTTGTGATACGCACTTAATACCACAAAATTCAAGAGTACCGCTGCAAAACACATGTGACTTACCGCACAATTATCGTGTGTGGTAAGTCACACTAACTAGCTAGTCGGCTCAGCGTTTCACGCGATACACCCAGATAGGAAGCCAACAAGGTCTTAGAAGTTCGCTGTGCTAAAGCGGGATACTTATGGAGTAGCTGCTCGTAACGTTCCTTAGCATTAGTCGTGAGCAGCGACAAGAGGCGTTGCTGGGCAGCAATAGAATTCAATGCCATCTTTTGCAGAAAGAAATGCGCCATCTTAGGTAGCTCTGTGCAAAGCGCGTAGTAATCTTCCAGCGTCAAACAAAACACCAGCGCATCTTCCAAGCACTCCAACGACAGGGTAGCAGGCGTTTTAGTATAATAGGCTTGAAAGTCGGTTTCCCACCAATCTTCCATGGCAAATGACAGGAAGTGCTGTTTACCGGTTTCGTCAGCGTACACCAACTTTAACAACCCTGAGACCACAAAATAATTAAATTTGACGTTTTCGCCTCTCTGAATAAGGAAATGGTGCTTTTTATAGTGTCTGCTCGTGAACCGAGCTAGCACCAGCGTAAACTCTTCGTCCGTGAGAGGTACTACTTTCTCAAAATGCGCCCGTAGCTGTTGCTGTATAGTTTCAGCGGGTAGATGTTTCATCAAGAAATAGTTAAAAGCTTGATTAGGCAGGTGGCAATCGACTTGTAGCCATTGGTGCTGTGCGAAGCTAAACAACAGCTAGCAATGCATAGAAAACTTAGGTGGCCAGTTCATTGAGACAACTTTTGGCTCTGGGGTGCATCAGCTAGGTGGGGTCCTATTACGGGAAATATGGTGGGTTATTTGAATTGATTCGAAATGAACAAGTTAGTAGTGCTTGTAAAAGCAAAACCTAGTTCGAGATTAGAGTCGAAAGGATAGAAATGGTAGGCCCAAAAGGATAGCTTTGGTAAGTTGAAAGGATAGAAATGGTAAGTCAAGCTGGGTAGACACTAAGGGTCCGTGTTCTGTAGTATACTTGTCTTGATCTCTTATAGTCAGACTTAATATTGGCTCGAAAGCTTCCTATAGCTCTTTATAAAAAGCTTCCTATAGCTCTTTATAAGCTAATATAAATCACGTCATAGTCCTGAATAGGATAGAAGGGGCGAAAGGATAGAAATGGTAAGGCCTTTCGATGTTGCATTTTTAGTTTGAGTTCCTCGAACTATTAAAAACCCTTCTTATTAGCTTGAAATGCTTACCATTTCTATCCTTTCACAAAAGAGTGCTTTGTTTCGCTTACCATTTCTATCCTTTCAGCACCAGTATGCTCGCGTCACTTACCATCTCTATCCTTTGATTTTCTGTCTAAAGGATAGAGATGGTAAGTGAAATCGCTTTACATGAGTACAAGGAGCTGAAACTATCCTCTAAAAGCTATCGCGCTATATCTTAAGCCCAATTTTATGCTGTCTATAGGGATATAGTGCCATCCCATAGGATAACTAATAGGCGCATAGAGTAAAAAAAGGCAAAAAAATCACATAAAAGTGCAATCCCGTTTTGTGCTTCTTTGTGCCTTTGCTTTTTTGATTTCTTGCTCGTTCTTGCGCCTTGTGCCTTTTAAAAGCCAAGATTTGATTTCGACATCAACAATTTTGTGGTATTTATTTTTTTGTCAAGTATTTACTCTATTTGCAGCAGTCATAAGACCTTGGCTTTCTTAGTATTAGAGTCACTTAAGGATAGCTTTTGTAAGTGAAAGGATAGGGATGGTAAGCGAAAAGGATAGGGATGGTAAGTGAAAGGATAGCTTTTGTAAGTGAAAAGATAGGGATGGTAAGCGAAAAGGATAGGGATGGTAAGTGAAAGGATAGAAAATTAAGAAAGTCTTACCTTATTCTCATCGCTATCCGTAGATTTAGGTGTAGAAGTCGCCAATTCCATCTTTTATGTCTGTTCCTGCTACCACTGCCGAAGCCACTCATGTTGAGATCCGCCAGCATAATGCCATAACTACAGCTCGCTATGAGATGAGCGCCTGTGAGATGGACATTGTCTTTTCGCTTTTGTCGGTACTGCGAAAAGAAGATAAAGCGGGAACCATCTATCGCATTCGGGTTAAGGATCTCGAGCAGCTTACGGGGCGGGTATGGAATTACCAACGTCTGCTCGAAGCCACATCGAATCTGCGTAGCCGTGAATACGTAATCGAGGACAACAAGCACGTTTTGCAAGTAGGCTTATTGGCTTCCGCCTTATATATCAAGGGAGAAGGCATTATCGAGCTTGAGATTTCAGAGCGTATGCGGCGTTACTTAATCGATCTGAAAAACAACTTTACATCCTACCGCCTACAGTCGGTTTTCAGCTTGTCCAGCAAATACGCCAAGCGCATTTATCAAATTGCCTCGCAGTGGAAAGATATCGGGGAAACAAAAACCTTTACCCTCGACGAGTTAAAGATCATGCTCGCCTTAAAAGATCCGAAAGGAGTAGAAGCCGAGCAGTACGAAAAGATTTCGGCTTTGCAAAAATACGTGCTCGACGTTGCTACAACCCAAATTAATGAACACACCGACTTGCGCATCAATTATGAGTTGATTAAGAAAGGGCGATCCTTCCATAGCATTCGTTTTTTCGTCAACAACCAGGTACCGCATCAGCTCCCTATTCCTTTCGAGGACGGTGCGGAAGAGGAAAAGCAGCGGCGGGCCCTACTCAATTTAGAAGAACTTGAGATTCGTGATCCAAAGTTGGTCAACCAGATTTTGGCAGATGCAAAGAAGTTGAATGCTTTGTTCTCGTTTTGCTACAAGCACAAAACCGGCAAAGTGAAAGCCGATAAGAATCCGGGAGGCTTGTTCCTGAAAATGGTTGGTCTTCGCTAAGCCAACTATGGGGTAAACTCCACTGAAGCGGTAAGACGACAGTTCAGCCGATTGGTACATAAACCCCTATCAAATACTATGATCAGGCGTGATTTAAGTCATCCTGTTCCCGCATTGCTTACCTAGTTTAAAGTCCTTAGCTGCTAGCGCAAAGCGCTGAGCCGCCAAGGACTGCACTGCAATCATTCGTTTTTCATTTTTAACTGAGTTCTTCTTTTTGCCATGAGTACTTCTGTTTCTCCTACATCCGCTACCGCTTCTTCCCTAGTGGAACGCTTGGGCCTGACGCTTAGTACATCAGTCAATGCGCAAACCATATATGGGGCACCAGTTGAATACGATGGCGTCACGGTTATTTCTGTTGCGCGAGTTCAATACGGCTTTGGCGGAGGTGGTGCCAGTAAGGCCGTTGAGAGTGAGGTAGCCGGTGCAGGGGCAGGCGTAAACCTCGTACCTGTAGGTTACATCGAGCTTAAGCAAGGTGCAATGCGCTTTCGGCCTATCCGAAGTTCTATTGTGCCATTGGTAGCAGTCAGCGGCCTCGTGGCCTTGTTACTACTGCGCAGTATTACACCACTACTACGAAGACGATAACTAGTACTCAGTGTATATATTCTAGAAGTAAACCTGAAAACCAAAGCTAGATTCTTATAACACAGACACAGACATAGATATAATTTTAATACACTTTTATACAACTTATTCAATAAAATATGATTAAAAAGGCAAATTTGTAATTATTAAAATATTACCCTTGATAAGTAAAGCTTATCGAGGGTAAAGCGAAGCATTCGGCAACATTTTCACCATTAAGCTTTAACAC
The DNA here is from genome assembly GCF_022921055.1 of Hymenobacter volaticus. GTDB lineage: Bacteria > Bacteroidota > Bacteroidia > Cytophagales > Hymenobacteraceae > Hymenobacter > Hymenobacter volaticus. The sequence continues at coordinate 14,545 of NZ_CP095067.1, read as the reverse complement.
ATGTCTATGAAAATTGAATAGTAAGCTTACACCTATGAGGTATTAGAGAAGCTGCGCACTCGGGAGGCCAGACTTTCTCTTACAGATCTAAGCCTATTAGCAGGATCTGCTAGACTAGTTTTCATATTTATTAAGCCCCATACTCTATCGACACAACTTACTACTTGTGGCGCATCACAAATTTCTATTGCGACGATTGTTCGCCATTTTATTTGATTTTAGATTATTAAATGTGATTCGTCACAATAAGATTTAATAAGACGAGATTACCATCAGAAATAAACCAGAAAGGAAAAGCCGCTCCCTTTCAGGAACGGCTTTTCTTATAACCTCTATTTGTCACCGGCATTCGCTTTTCGTTTAGTTTATAAACACAAAGCTGCACCACAAAAAAGCCTCGCGACAGCGAGGCTTCTTGTTAACTAGCTACTGGATAAGTATACGTTCGGTTTTGGTTATATCTCCTTTGAAGCGAATCAAGTAAACGCCCGGCTTCAGCTTATCGCTCGGAATGCTGAGCATGGTTTGCTTGCCTACCTTCACCTGCGACAGAACTCTGCCCATCACATCAATCACTTCGATGCTGTGGATCTGCAATAGGTCAGTTCCTAGTTTGATGTTAATTTGGTCCTGCGCCGGGTTTGGGTAAACTTCGATGCCATTGTTTGCCGAAGCATTCGTGTTGCTCGCAACAACGCCGCAATTGGTGGCGGGAGAGCCTAGATTGCTAATAGAAGCCATGGAAGTGGCCAGCACTAATTTATCAAGTTTCGCACCGCCGCCGGCATTGTAGGCAATGGTTAGCGTGTGCGGCCCTGCGGCAAGAGAAGCCTCTTTCAACTTTATCCAGCTCCAACCACTTCCGGTATTCAATTCTTTTATGCTCACATCATCAATATAATAGGTATTGGCTACCTTGGCCATATCGAACAAGAAGGTAGTAGTAGCAATGGTTGCCGTTATAGTCCAGGAAACCTGTTGCCACTCAGTACCAATGGTTTGGTCGGGCTGGAACTGGGAATTGCTAGTCCCGGTAGAAATCCTAATAGAACCGTTTGGCACAAGGGCTTTTACCCAGTAAGAAATCACATATTGCTTACCAATAGTAGTCGGGATTCCTGCACTCGACACTTGTAATCTCCAAAACTCGGTTCGTGCGGTAGCGTTAACCGCTTTCATTGCGCGGCTCCCGGTATGAACCTCAGCAGGCACAGTAGTAGCGGTAACGGCAGATCCTCCGTTGAGAATACTCCAGCCCGTTAACGCATTCCCAGTACCACTTTCGAACCCACCATTCGACGCCAACTCACTAGTTGCACTTTGGAATTCACCATTATCAATCTTTAGCCAATAGCCATAGTCTTCTCCAACAGGAACATTTTGCCTAGCAACAAAATTATAAACGGCGGCACTATCCGCTGTAAATGGCATTACCAGGTAAGAAGATGGATTGGTAGGTGGTGCTGTCGGGCTGCTGAAATCGCTTTTCACCTTCACATACTTCCCGTTAGAAGCATCAGGGTCTGTCACTACCTCCCAGTTCGAGCCTACCGTGGCGCATTCGGCTTCCAGCCATGTTCTTTTACCAAGAGGCTCCGCCGGTAAAATGGGATTATTGGTGCCCCACCATTTAAACCAGCGCTGGTAATACAACCCAGGATATGGGTTCGTGGTGATGTTGGTGTTGACGCTGGTATTTCCTAGCAGAAACTTGTCTACGAAGGCTTCCATGGCAGGCTGCTGGCTAGCGGGCACGGCGCAGTGGTTGTGGCCCCCATCTATGTAAAAGCCGAACCGGTCGCCGATACCCAGCGTCTTCCACACCTCGTGCGCAGCCCGCGCTGAAATGTAGGCCGAAGGGTTGGCCAGCCACTCGAAGTCGGTATTACCCGTAACCAATAGCGCCCGCGGAGCTATCATGGCCATCAGTTCGTGGTGGTCGTGTGGCAGCTTGGCCACGTTGGTATTCTCGAACCGCTTCATGTCATCCTTGAACCAACGGTAATCCGTGGCGCCTAGTTTCTCCACCGCGCCCAGGGTTTCGGAAACGCGCCAGGCCGGGGCCCCGCCGCCACCCGACTCCTGCGCAATGGTCAGCGCAATGCGCTCGTCCAAAGCAGCCGAGAACAAGGCCATCTTGCCCGCGTACGAGCAGCCGGTCACGCCGATGTGCCGAAGGTCAATGGGTAAGCTAGCTTGTACCAGTTCCAAGCCATCGATGAGGCGGCTCACGCCCCAGCTCCAGGCGGCGTACTGGCCCGAGTTCTCGAGGTTCTGATCGGGGTAAAGCTGAAAATAAGGGTCGGTAATCTGTGGATTGCCGTACGTGGTGACGTTGTTGTGGTTGTACTGGATGCGGGCAATGTTGCGGCTGGTGAACACCTCCGCTGGCACGCTGCCCGACAAGCTGTTCATACCAATGATGGCCGCAAACGGCCCGGGGCCGGTCGGCAAGCTTACCTGCGACGTTAGCGTCAGCGTCTTGCCATTGACCGTGACATTGACGGTGAGCGTGCCATTGCCCGTGCCCGTGGCGGGCACGTAGCTAGCGGTGATATTTTGGGGCCGCTCGGGCTTGCGTCCAATCTCGTAGTTTTCGATCTCGGCCTTGATTTCATTGCGCCTACATTCCCAGTCGCTGAAGTTGGTGGAACGCCCCCGGCCATTCGACCACATAAAAGGGTCCGTTAACGGCTCAATGGCAGGCAACTGATCGAAAGCAGGCAAGGGAGGCGCCACGCAGCTACCACCCGTATTCTCAGTTGTGTACACGAGCGGCGGCGCTTGGGCAAGTACGTCTAAGCCTAGAAAGCTTAATAGAATAGCTAGCAGCGTAGTTTTTGTTTTCATTGGATGGGATTTTAATGGGAAATGTATGGTGACTTCCTTCATAAGGTAGGAGCGATAAAAAAGAAAAAAGCTTCTTCTTCTTAGAAGGATGCAAAAAAAGGTACCGCAAACGCTTCTGCAAACGTTTGCGGTTTCCTAATCCCAAAATGTTGTTCTTCTTAAATCGCTTCTCCCTTTTTCTGCCTGATAGATTATTGCCTGCTTGCAAACTAAGCAAGTTGATCTTCTATATGATGCGCTGTCAAGGTTGCTTTACTGATTATTGAGCAAACACCAGAGCAGCACGCAAGGCAATGGCATCTGGCTTGTTAACACTTGCCATTATTGCCTAATTGCCCACCTCACCAAAGCAGAATGGGCAATTAAGTGCTGTCATTATAGAGCAGTTCTTATCCAGCCGTGGCGGGTACTTGCACCCGGTCTAGAATACGGCCTAGCTCTTGCTGCTCGGCCTCGGTTAGGGGCTGAAGCGGGGCACGTAGCTCGCCGGCTTGCTCGCCCAATAGCTCCAATCCGGCTTTGATAGCGCGGGGCAGGCCTTTTGCCACGATGAACTGCAGCAGTTCAAATTGCTGGTAGAAAAGCTGGCGGGCAGCAGTCAGGTCCTGTTGTTGTACGGCTTCGTACAAACCCATGGTAAGCTCCGGGGCAAGGTTGGGCGCGGCCGTGCACCAACCCGTGGCTCCGGCGGCAAAAGCGGCCAGCGCGAGCGGGTTGGAGCCGTTGTAGAAAGCCACGTCCTCGCCCAGCAGTTGGCGCAGCGCCTGCATGCGTTGTACGTCCCCGGTGCTTTCCTTGATCATGGTTACGTTGGGAATTTCGAGCAAGCGCTTAAGCAGCGTCGGGGACATGTCTAGGCCGCCGGTAGCGGGGTTGTTGTAGGCCATAATCGGCACCGATACGGCGCTAGCCACCCGGTCGAAATGCTGGAAAATCTCGTTGTCAGTGAGTTTCCAGTAGCTCATCGGAATGACCATGATACCCGCCGCGCCGGCCTGTTCGGCAAAACGGGCGTGGCGCACCACGCCGGTGGTGGTAAGGTGCGAAACGCCTACTAGCACCGGCACGCGGCCGGCTACTTGCTGCAGCGTGGCTTTGGTAACGGCGTCGCGCTCCTCGTCTGTGAGGTAGGGCAGTACGCCGGTGCTGCCGAGCGGGGCAATACCGTGCGAGCCACTACCCACGAGGCGCTCCACAAGGCGACGGTAAGTGGGCAAGTCCACCGCGTTATCGGCAGTGAACGGGGTAATTGGGTAGGCAATGATGCCGCGGAAGGGAACGTTGGAATTCATCGGAGGAACAGCTAAGAAGATGAAACTACAGGTCGCGGCCGCGCTCCTCGCGCAGGGCCACCCCGAGGTTTTGCAGCAGGGGGGCATTTTCGCAGGCGATGTAACGGGCGCCTATGGTTTCGCTGCGGTTGCCGTGGTTGTGCCAGGCCCAGATAGGGATGTAGATGGCGTCACCTGCTTTCCACTCCACTAGCCGGTCTTCGATTTGGGTGTAGCCTTCGCCCTCGATGACGTAAATCACCGTCTCGTAGGTGTGGCGGTGCTGGTTGGTCACCTGGCCCGGCAACAGCCCGCCGATGGTCATGCTCAGCGCCACGGTCGGCAGATCAACGAAGAAAACCGGGTGCTTGCGCTCGGTTGAGAACTGGTCGTGGGCGCCGGCTTGCTCTACGTTGGCGTGGTGGAGCTTCTCGGGCATGCGGACTTCGGGCCAGGCATAGGTCCGGTGGAAATCCGCGGATTGAAACTTGTCTTGAGCTTTGGCCGCGTTGTCAATGGCAATAGTGTTCATAACGAAAAATTGAAGTGAGTGAAACCATCAGGCGGCGCTGGCAATGCTCTGTTTGGCGTCCCGAAGCAGAACTATTATCAGCTGCCGACTCTGCAAAAGTGTTTGTAATTTGGACCCCTAAATTCATCCAGTTTGTCTAAACCAACGGGTCCAGCTATGCTACGTGCTTGGGATACCAACTTTCATCCAGACTTTGCGGCCGGCCGGGCCGTGTACCTGCAAATCAGTGAGCTTATTGCCGCCGAAATTCGTCGGGGGCGCTTGCAGCCGGGCACGGCGCTGCCCGGTACCCGGGAGCTAGCCAAGCAACTGGGAGTGAACCGCAAAACGGCGGTGCTGGCTTACGAAGAGCTGCTGGCCCAGGGCTGGCTGGAGTCGCAGAACACGCGTGGCACCTTTGTTTCGAGCCGGCTACCCGAGAGTGCGCCGCTGGCGTTTGCGCCCGCTGCCGAAGGGCAGCTAGCCGAACCCGGTTTTCGGTGGCAAGACCCGTTTGAGGTGGAGCCAGCGCCCATGATAGCGCCCGGCGCGCTGGTATTCAATGACGGCACCCCGGATGCCCGGCTGGCGCCCGTCGCGACGCTGGCCAGCGCCTACCGCCGCGTAATGCAGGGCCGGGGCCGGCGCAACCAACTGGGTTACGACAGTCCCCTGGGCAGTTTGCCCCTGCGCGAAACGTTGTCGCGGATGCTCAACCACGACCGGGGGCTAAGCACAACCCCGGAAAGCATCTGTTTGACCCGGGGCACCCAAATGGCGTTGTACCTGACGGCCCGGCTGCTCGTCCAGCCCGGCGACGTGGTGGCGGTGGAAAATCCCGGTTACCCGCCCGCCTGGCAAACCTTCCAGCTGCTGGGCGCCGAGCTGGCCCCGGTGCCCGTGGATGAAGGAGGACTGTGCGTAGACGAACTAGAAGCCTTATGCCGCCGCCAAACAATACGGGCCTTGTACCTGACCCCGCATCACCAGTTTCCGACCACCGTAACCCTGAAAGCGGCCCGGCGGGTGCAGCTGCTGGCGCTGGCGGCCCGCTACGGTGTGGCCGTTATCGAGGACGATTATGACCATGAGTTTCACTACCACTACCAGCCCATGCTGCCGCTAGCCAGTGCCGACCCGCACGGGGTGGTTATCTATATCAGCTCGCTCTCCAAGCTGATTGCCCCGGCGCTGCGGGTGGGCTACGTCACGGGGCCGGCGGCGTTTGTAACGGCCCTGGGCCGGCTGCGGGCGCTAGTTGATCGGCAGGGCGACACCGTGTTGGAGCAAGCCGTGGCCGATCTGATTGACGAAGGAGAAATCAAGCGGCATACGCGCCGGGCCCATGCCGAGTATCAGCTCCGCCGCGACGCACTGGCCAACAGGTTGAACGAACTGCCGGACAACCTCGTGAATTTCGTGTTGCCCGCGGGTGGCATGGCCTTGTGGGTAACCTTCCGGGAAGACGTGAATGTGGAAGTGGTAGCCGAAGAATTGGCGCGCCGCAAAGTGGTGATTACGCCGGGCAGCCGCTATTATTTGCAGGGGCCGGCCGCCAACGCCGTGCGGATGGGGTACGCAGCCCTCACGCCCGCCGAACTCGCCCACGGCGTAGCACAGCTCGGGGCCGTGCTGCGCCAATACGAGAGCTGAACGACGGGACCGGAATCAAGAAAGTGGCTGGGCCAAGGAAGCAGAAAACGAAGCTGCCCGGTACTTTAGCTGGCCAAATCAGGGAATTACGCCGGATAGAGCCACCGTTTTATGCAAATCGTTTCAGTTAATGTGGGCTTGCCGCAGGAAGTGCACTGGAAAGGCAGAGCAGTAATTACTAGCATCTTTAAACAGCCCGTGCTGGGGCCCGTGGCAGTCCATGCCGAGCACCTGGCCGGCGACGGGCAAGCCGACTTACGAGTACACGGCGGGCCAGATAAAGCCGTGTACGCGTATCCGCAGGAGCACTACGCCTACTGGCAGCCCCTGGTGCCGCCGGAGTTATTGGGGCCGGGGGCGCTGGGCGAGAACCTGACCACGACCGGGCTGCTGGAAAGCGAAGTCCGGATGGGCGACTGTTTCCGGGCCGGCACGGCGGTCCTGATGGCCGTCCAACCCCGACGCCCCTGCTTTAAGCTAGGCATCCGCCTAAACGACGAGCGAGTGGTAAAGCAGTTTCAGGAGGCCCGGCGCTGCGGTATTTACTTTCGGGTAGTGCAAACCGGAGTGCTGCAAGCTGGCGACGCGCTGGAACTGGTGGAACGCTCCCCGTACGCAGTAACCATTCAGGACGTGGCCGACTGCTATTACCTGCCCGAAAAAGATTACACCAAGCTAATGCAGATTCTAGCCCTGCCCTTTTTGCCACCGTCTTGGCGGGAAGGCTTCGAGAAGCTGGCCGCTGCGCAAAGCAGCTAACAGCCCGCGCCCGGTGCCGGGCCGTAACTAACGGCACTCATCAATCCAGAACCTTCACTATTCAATTGTAGAACAGCAGAAAGGGCGGCGCTACCAGGAAATAGCTTCGTGCTCCGGACAATCCAGGCGCAGCCGAAAGCTTTCGAGCGGAATGTCGAGCAAGTGGCAGTAGTGCTGGCCGGGCTGCCGGCCGTAGTGGCGGCAAGTAAAGCACATGCGCTGCACCGGAATAGTGCCGGCTTGCTGCAACTGGTGCAGCAGCGTAAACAAGTTCAGATACAAGCTTAGCTTCTGCCGGGCCGGCAAGCTGGCAACGGGTCGGATGAGAGGTTCGGCGAAGCGGCTGGTTTGTTCGGCCAATTGTGCGCCGGCAGGAGTAAGCGCCAGGAAATGACTTCGTTGGTCAGCCGGATCCGGGTGCCGGCTAACCAACGTTTTCTGCGTCAAAGCTTTAACCGCGTCGCTGATGGTGGCGCGGCTTACGTGGTACTCGCGGGCCAGGTAACTCGCTGTGCACTGGCCGGCGGGGTGGAAGCGTAAAAACACCAACACTTGCAACTGCAGCGGACTCAAGCCTCTTTGGGTGGCTTCTTCCCACAGCAAGTGCCGAAACACACCGGTCAGCCGTTCGAGCGCCGCCACAATTTTGTGGTCCAGGTCGGGCGGATTGTTTTGCTGATGAGGGTCGAACGGGCTGGCGGGGGAATCAGCAGTCACAGGTGAAGTCGAGGTAGTGGCGGAAAGGCGGCGCGAAAGTGCCGTTTACGTTCACCACCCGGTCGAGGCGGATACGCTCGCCGGTCCCGATAATCAGGTACTCGACGAGGCCCTCCGCTTCCCGCTCACTGGTTAGGTCCTTGAGCAGGGTGGTGATGGTGGTGAATTCCCAAAGGTCGGTGAAGTATTGCAGGTGCGTATAAGTGCGCCGCGTAATAGTGGCTTCCAGCAAGTCGTGAAAGCTACAGCTGATGGGTTGATAGGGTATTGAATTCATGGCGAAACCGGAAAAAATAGGGGTGCCTACTGGCACCCCTGCATCTCGATGATGTAATATCCTTGGGCGCTGATGACGTCCCAGATTTCTTGGGTTGGCTCCTCGATGTGGCAGAAATGACATTCTTTGGCCGTTAGGGGCTGGCCCTGCTGGCCTTTGCTGGCCAAGTAGTGGCGCCCAAACTGGTAGACCTGTTCTTTGCTGGCGGTTTCGTCGGGCACCAGAATGTCGAAATGCATTATTGATCCGTCTTTTTTGGGAACGTAGGTGTCATAAACGGCGACTTCCATGGTAATAAGGAGGTTAGTAAGAGTAAATAATTAGAACTGCCCCTCTTTGACGTAGGGGTACGACCAGAGCGTGGCCGTGAGCGTGACGGCCTTGAACCACGCCGCGTGCATGGCTTCTACCTCGTCCGTTGAACTCCCGCCGTTTTGCAGGAACGGCTTGATGGTGGCCGTCAGCGGCACAATAAAGGTTGTCAGGTAGCGCAAGTGAATAAGCGGCTCGGCCTGCGCCCCGTCGGTGAGGTTCTTTTTGGCCGTAGTGTGGCGCAACCCGATTTCGTGCTGGTAGTCCAGCCAGGCCTGGTCGTAGGGCTTGGTGCACAAATCGATGATCCACTGCCCGAACCGGGCCCGGACGCGGGCTAAATAGGCGCCGTCGGGTTGCCCGTGCAGCGAGAAGTAGCGCAACAGGTACGGGTGGGCGCCCACGAAGCCGTACCACACGTCGAGGATGGCATCGGTCTGCGGGGCCAGCACCTGGCCGGCTTGCGCCAGGGCCGCGACGTCGGCAGCCGAGAAGAGCACCGTTTGCTTGAGCAATTCCAATTCCGCAAGCGTAACTGGCGAGCGGTTGACTTGCCCGTAGGCGTAGCCGGGGATGTTGGTAGTTTCCATGCGGGGTAAGAGTGAAAAGTGACTGAACAAAGGCAAAGCAGTGGCCAGCCCGGCAAGAATGCGGGCAAGATGAAGTTGGAAAAACGAGGAATTTAGTTTGCGTCGGGCCGGTCGCGCCAGTAGTTGTTGGCGGCGGCAATGGTGGCAAATTCCGCGGCTACCGTCTGGCCGATGGCAATCAGCATCATCGGGTTCTCCGCGTAGATGGCGCGCTGTTGGCGGCGCTTTTCGTCGTCGGGCTGAGTGAGCTTGATGACTAAGCGGGCCATCTTGACGGCGAGCTGGCGACCCTCTTCCGGGGTGGCCGTGCGCAAACTGTTGCCGGGTACGAGTTGCAAGTCAGACATGGCGCGAGTTCTAGTTAGTGGTGGCCACGGTATAAGGCAGCGAGAGGTTGCCCGACTGGATTCCGTACACTTGGTACACGCCAAGCATGGGCCGGCTTTTATCCGACGCATTAACTTCCATGTAGCAAGTCACAAGGTCGAATTTGAAGTCCCGCTTGCGGTTGATGCGGTCGAGCGGCACCACTACGCGGCCAGTGTTGCCCTTCATAGTCACCGTGAAGCCCGGCGAGTCCATGTACATATGCATGCCGGGGGCGCTGGTCGGCGGCAGCTTGGGCGCGGCAGCCATATGGTCGAACTCTTTGACCGAGAAGCCGCCGGCCACGCGGCTGTCTTTGATCAGCACCACCCAATGGGCGTGCCACACCAAACCGTCGTTGGCGTAATTACCGTCGCCGTTTTCGTCCCAAAGGGGCGTGTCCTCGAAGTCGGGGTGCGAGGTCAAAGCCAGCGCCACAATACCGTCGGTAGCGCCCATCCCAATGTCGGTGGATTTGAGCGTGGTCGGGAAAACGTAGCCGAGCACGGGGGCGCCGTCAGTTTTGCCGGCGGGCCGAGGCTGCGTTTTGCCCGCGCTGCCAGCCACCTGAAACTCGAAAACGAGGGTTTCCAGCTCCGGCAGGTACTTAACGGCTGCCTTTTTGGGCGTGTAGTCCGCGTTGGCGTACTCCTTGCCCGAAGGCTGGGCAAAGCTGGTCCCCAGGGTGCCAAGCAGCGCTAGGGTAAGCAGGTTTTTTTTCATGGGTTGGCGTAACGGTTAGAAGTAGATGACGGATCAAAAGTAGTTGGCACTCCTAACTATTTATACCTATTTGAGCGCTGGACCAGGCAGCATATCAATACTGGCCCCGAAGAGTGAGAGTCGGGAAGAATTCAAGCGGAGAGCTAACGTTTACGCCGTTCAGAACTCTGATCCTGCTTACAGAGACTGTTGATTGTGAGCCCTTAGCGCAATCGTCTGTAGCTCCCTGAGTGTTAAAAAGCCGCTCCCACGAATGAGAGCGGCTTTTCAAGCAACTTACTTGCAGCCTGCAGTTTTATCCTTGGGCAGCCATGGGCGCGGGATGGTGCTCCATTGGAATTTCAGCATCCACGCCCAAGCCTTTGGCAATGGCCATACCGAGGCGAATGTCGGCGCGGAACCAGTGGCAGAGCTGGCGTTGCGTGATAAGGTCCTTCTTGGGGCCGGTAATGCCCACCATTGATTCCACCACGTTGCCGACAAGGTTGCGTTGGGCCTGCGGGTCGAGCAGGCGGAACAGGTTGCCGGCCTGGGTGTAGTGGTCGTCGTTGCCGGGGCCTTCGTTGCGGTCGTAGCGCGCTGCGAAGCCATCCAGCTCCTGAGCGGGTTCGCCCTGGGTTTTGTCTTCCACGGGGCCATCGAAGGAATTGGGAAAGTAGTTTGGACCAGGGCCACCGTTGTCGCCTAGCGCCATCTGGCCGTCGCGCTGGTAGTTGCCGAAGCCGAAGGGACAGGCATTGACGGGTAGGTGCTGGTAGTTGGCACCGAGGCGGTAACGTTGTGCGTCGGGGTAGCTCAGGATGCGGCCCTGCAGCATTTTATCGGGCGAGTAACCAATACCGTCTACTACGTGGGCGGGAGCGAAGGCCGCCTGCTCGACGTGCGCGTGATAGTTGCTGGGAATCTCGTTGAGTTCCATCACGCCTACTTCTTGCAGCGGAAACTCGCCTTGGGGCCACACTTTGGTGAGGTCAAACGGGTTCCAGCGAAAGTCGCGGGCCTGCTCCTCAGTCATAGTCTGGATGAACATAGTCCAGCGCGGGAAATGGCCATTGTCGATGGCCTCAATCAAGTCGTGCTGCGCGAAGTCTAGGTCCACGCTCTTCATGCGCGTGGCTTCCTCGCTGGAAAAATTCTTGATGCCTTGCTGGGTACGAAAGTGAAATTTCACCCACGTGCGCTCATTATTGGCGTTAATCAGCGAGAACGTATGCGAACCGTAGCCGTGCATGTGGCGGTAGCCATAGGGCGTACCCCGGTCGCTCATCAGGATGGCAACTTGGTGCAGCGTCTCCGGGTTGAGGCTCCAATAGTCCCATTTCATGGTCGCCGACTTCAAGTTGGAGCGCGCCTCGCGCTTCTGCGTGTGAATGAAGTCCATGAATTTCAGGGGGTCCTTCACAAAGAATATCGGCGTGTTGTTACCCACCAAGTCCCAATTGCCGTCCTCGGTGTAGAACTTCAAGGCAAAACCGCGGGGGTCGCGCTCGGTGTCGGCCGAGCCTTTCTCGCCGCCCACCGTGCTGAAGCGCGTGAACAATTTGCACTCGTTGCCCACCTTGGCGAACAGCTTGGCCCGGGTCAGGTGCGTGATGTCGTGGGTGACGGTGAACTTGCCGTATGCACCGCTGCCTTTGGCGTGCACCACTCGCTCGGGTATTCTCTCCCGGTTGAAGTGCGCCGATTTTTCGTGAAAGAAATAGTCCTGGAGCAGCAGTGGGCCCCGCTCGCCAGCCGACTGCGAATTCTGATTGTCGAAAATGGGCCGTCCGGCCGCGGTAGTCAGCTTTTGAGGTTGGCTTGAGTTTTCCATTAGCGTATTGTTTGAAGTGAAAAGCAGGTGCGGATGCCTACCATTAGCACGCAGCTATAGCTAGTAGGCGTAGTCCCAACCGTGGTTGTGCGGTAGGTTACTCGACAAAAGTAGATGGGCTCCCTGCCGGAATAATCGCATTTCGACGGTGGGCCAGGTTGTAAATAAATTCTGGCCCGGCCCAGCGGTGAGGTGCACGGCAGGCAGCTTGGTCAAGCTGGAACGAAGAATTCGGCCACTAAAAAATATGTCGGATAAATTTGTCCGGCATTAAGTCGCCTCTTACCTTTACTGTCATAAATCATGGGAATGTTCTCGAAAGCATGTGAGTATGGGATTCGGGCCTCGATCTACATCGGGCAGCAGTCGGCCGACTTTGGCCGTCGCGTGGGCCTGAAAGACATTGCCGCCGAAATCGGCTCGCCTGAGGCCTTCACGGCCAAGGTGCTGCAACAGCTCGTGCGCGCACAGTTGGTCACGTCCGTGAAAGGGCCGACTGGTGGCTTCGAGCTTACCCCCGAACAACTACGCACCGTCACGCTCCGCCAGATTGTGGTGGCCATTGACGGCGGGGCCATGTTGCAGGGCTGCGCTCTAGGGCTGCCGCAGTGCTCGGCCAAACAGCCCTGTCCTATGCACTACCAGTTTCTACCCATCCGCGACCAACTCAATGAGCTACTACGCACCCACACCATCGGCGAGCTGGCCAGCAAGGTGCATGAGGGCTTGGGCTTCTTAAAGCAATTCAACTAGCGAATGACCCTTTTTTTACTTGAATACCGGACAAATCTATCCGGTACTGACTGTATCATTTATGACCCCCAACCAAAAAGCCCTCGTCACTGCCACCGTCAGTACTCTTAAAGCGCATGGTGTGGCCTTGACCACCCACTTTTACCGCCGCATGTTCGAGCATAACCCCGAGTTGAAGAACGCCTTCAACATGGGTAACCAGCAGAACGGCAAACAGCAAATGGCCTTGGCCTTGGCCGTGCTGGCTTATGCCGAAAACATCGAAAACCCGTCGGTGCTCGTGCAGGCTCTCACCAAGATTGGCCACAAGCACGTCAGCCTCGACATCCGGCCCGAGCACTACGCCATTGTGGGGCGGCACCTGCTGGCTTCCATCGGCGAAGTTCTAGGCGAAGCCGCCACGCCCGAACTGCTCGAAGCTTGGGCCACAGCGTACGGAGAGCTAGCCACCCTTATGAGCGGTCTGGAAAGCGGCTTGTATCAGAATGCGGTTAACCAAGAGGGCGGTTGGACCGGCTGGCGCCCGTTCACGGTGCAACAGAAAGTAGTGGAATCAACTGAAATCACGTCGTTCTACCTCTATCCTACCGACGGCGGCAAAGTAGCAGATTACCTGCCCGGACAATACGTGAGTGTGCGCCTGTTTCTGCCCGAGCTGAACTTGTTTCAGCCCCGCCAGTACAGCCTCTCCAGTGCGCCCAACGGCGAGTACTACCGCATTTCGGTGAAGAAAGAAGTGGGTAGTCAGCATCCCAGCGGCCTGATCAGCAACCGCTTGCACGATTTTGTAGAGGAAGGCAACATCGTGGAACTGGCTGCGCCGGCCGGCGACTTCACTTTGAAAACCGCTAAGCAGACGCCCGTAGTGCTGGTGAGCGGCGGCGTGGGCCAGACGCCCCTACTAAGCATGTTGGACTATCTTGTAGACTCGGGCAGTTCGCGTGAAGTGGTGTGGGTGCACGGCAGCCGCAATGCCCAGGTACACGCTTTTCGGGAGCCAGTAGCGCAACTGGCCGCTCGCCAAGCAAATATGCAGCAACACATTTTCTATGACACCCTGGCCCCCAGCTTGGAAATAGAAGGCCACTATGCGGGCATCGTCGACCTGCAAAAGCTTAATGTCGGTACCTTGCTGCCGGAGGCCGACTACTACGTGTGCGGCCCTGCCCCTTTTATTCGCAAGCAGGTGCAGGACCTAACTGCTATGGGGGTTTCGCCCACGGCCATTCACTTCGAGGAATTTGGGCCGGCAACGCTAACCTTGTAACGCCGCGAGCTAGTATCCATATACTAAAGGAAGTCTTACCTGTTGAGCCCCTTCGTTATGAACTCTTTCTGTGAACGGTTAGGTCTATTGCACCCCATTATTCAGGCACCAATGGCGGGCGTCTCCACCCCAGCTCTGGCTGTGGCCGTTTCCGAAGCCGGCGCTTTGGGCTCACTAGCCACGGCCGCTTTGCCCGGACCTGAGGTGGTTGCCCAGCAGCTAGCGGAGCTTGCAACGGCAACAAACCGACCCTTCAACGTCAACGTGTTCTGCCATCAACCCAGCCCAGCCGACCCCGCGCATGACGCGCAGTGGCTTGCTTACCTGCGGCCCTTTTTCGCCGACCTGCACAGCACGCCGCCCACGCAGTTGCAGGAAATCTATTCTAGCTTTCGAACCAACGACGCCCTGCTGGCCGTGCTGGTGCAGGCACAGCCCCGCGTAATTAGCTTTCACTTTGGTTTGCCCACGGCCCCGCAGCTAGCGGCCCTACGGCGGACGGGTGCCCTGCTCTTGGCTTGCGTTACTTCACCGGCCGAGGCACACGTAGCGGAGGCAGCCGGTGTGGATGCCCTTCTGGCTCAGGGCGTGGAAGCAGGCGGGCACCGGGGCACGTTCGATCCGGTAATTGAACCCGGCATTCCCACGCTGGAGCTCACGCGGCAAGTGGTGCAACAGTCGCG
>NZ_CP095061.1:0-25000 GCF_022921055.1 Hymenobacter volaticus | reverse complement strand
AGGACACGTCGCTCGTTGTGGATGCCGCGATAGCGGTCGTTGTATTCGTAGATCGTGGTGTTAAACTGATCATGGCTACGAACTGTCATCAGTACTAGCTGACCAGGCTCAAGCGTGTGCTTGGTTATCGTAGTGGATGTGAAGTTGGCTTTGCCGTTTTTGGTGGTAAACTTCCGCTCCCGAGGTCCATTGGGCAAATAGAAGCCACCGGGGCGGCGGAGCTTCTCGTTGAAATTCTCGAAGCCAGGGATAACGCGGGCAATATGGTCGCGAATGACGTCGTAGTTTTCGGTCATAGCTACCCAATCGGTGGTGGTTCGGTCGCCGAGGGTAGCAATAGCTACTCCGCTGATGATGGCCACTTCACTGAGCATTTCACCGGCTAGCGGCACCAAAATGCCTTTGTTCTGACTTACGACGCCCATGGAGTTTTCGCAAGAAGTCATTTGGTGACCTGAGCGCTGCATATCGATGTCGGCGTGGGTGAAGCACGGCAAGAGCAGGCTGGTTTTGCCGGTGACGAGATGGCCGCGGTTGAGCTTGGTACCCACAAATACCGTGAGGTTCTGCTTGCGCATGCCCTCGGCAATCAATTCGGTATCGGGGCCGGCAGCTAGTAGGTTGCCGCCGAGGCTGAAGTAAACTTTGGTTCTGCCTTCGACCATTGCCTTGATGCTCTCTACTACGTCGAAACCGTCTTTGCGAGGAGCAGAAAACTTAAATTCCTTTTCCAGTGAGTCGAGGAATTCAGTACTTACTCGTTCCCAAATGCCCATGGTCCGGTCGCCTTGCACGTTGGAGTGGCCACGGACGGGCATGTGCCCGCCCCGGGTTTGCCGATAGCGCCTTTCATCAACTGTAGGTTGACGATTTCCTGGATGGTTTGAACGCCGTTTTTTTGCTGCGTGACCCCCATCGCCCAGCAGGTAATAATCTTTTGCTTGGTAGCAATGATATTGGCAGCCTCCAGCAACTGAGTTCTTGAAATGCCGCTTAGTTCTTCAATATCAGCCCAACTGGTGTTGCGGATGTTTTGCTCGAACTCTTCAAAGCCAGTGGTGTACTTGTCTATAAACGGCCGGTCCACTACCTGGCCTGGATTCATGTCTTCGGCCTCGAATAGATGCTTCATGATACCGCGCAAGAGTGCCATATCACCGTTGACGCGTACTTGCAGATAAAGGTCGGTAATTTGAGTGCCGTCACCCATCAGTGCGCCTAGCGCCTTAAGGGGATTCATGAAGTCCTGCGGGTTTTTGAAATGGTTGAGGCCGGCTTCGATGAGGGGGTTAACGCTGATGATTTTGGCTCCGTTGCGTTTGGCCTTTTGCAGGGCCGTGAGCATGCGTGGGTGGTTGGTGCCAGGATTCTGCCCAATGATCAGGATAACTTCGGCCTCATGAATGTCATTGAGCGTGACGGAGCCTTTGCCCAAGCCTAATGTGGGGCTGAGGGCGGAGCCACTGCTTTCGTGGCACATATTGGAGCAGTCGGGCAGATTGTTGGTGCCAAACTCACGGGCAAACAGCTGGAATAAAAAGGCCGGCTCGTTGGGTACTTTACCCGATGTGTAGAACACTGCCTCGTCAGGAGAAGCCAAGGCATTCAGCTCATCGGCTACAATCTGGAAGGCTTCAGGCCACTCAATCTTGGTGTAGTAGTCGGAGCCAGGGCGCTTCACCAGGGGGTGCGTCAGGCGGCCGGTATTGTTTTGATCTCGGTCGGTGAGGCGAGAAAGCTCGGCCAGGGTGTGCTTGGCGAAGAACTCGGGACCGGCGGCGCGGTCGTCAGCATCGGAAGCTGCCGCTTTAGCGCCGTTTTCGCAAAATTCGGCTACGGAGCGGTGCTCGTCGGGGTCGGGCCAAGCGCAACTCGAGCAGTCGAAGCCATCCTTCTGGTTCATACCAAGCAGCGCCTTGGAACCGCGGCCTACGCCACCTTCGCTCCAACTAAACTGCATGGACTTAACGACGGCCGTGACGCCCGCAGCTATTTTGGCGCGGCCTTCCAAACGCAGGCCGGTTAGCTCTTCGGGCGGTTGGGCCAGGATAGGGTACAGATACTTGGCATTGGCTGTTTCGGGTGCCGGAATATGCCGCTTGGGCGCATCAGCACTGGCTTCATGCTCGGCCATGGTCGGATTGTCAGCATTGGTATGGTAGTGGTCGGGAGCAGGCGCTTCGCCCTGACCGGGACGCTCGCCGCTTTTGGGCGCGTTGCTGGCGTTTTGCTCTTGCTTGTGACCGGCTTTACTTGGATCGGTGGCGGGAGAGTCTTCCATGGCTTGACAAAAGGTAACGGTGGGAATTAGGGCACGAGCTTAGGTCTCGGTTAGTGCTTACAGCCGAGGTCTTTCTCTACTAATATATGTACTACTTGGTTGTCGGCTACCTCCACTATACCGCTCAAACTTACCTCGTCGGAAGAAGCCCAGGCATCAGCAACAGTAATTGGTAAGCGCACTACCACCCGGCCCGACGTGTAGGATACACTAGGCGTTGAGCCTGTGGCGTTTTCGTCGCGCTGAAGCGCATAAATAAGCCGGTCGGAGACGGAAGGACCAAGCGACACGATAGTTTCGAGGCGACCGTTTTGCTGAAAGTCGGTTACTTCTTCCGACGATAGCCGGAGGCGGAGGGAATTATCTTCGATGCGGAGCTTCATAGCACTAGGTGATGTTTGTTCTTCTGATTTCACTGATTTTCCTAGCGGCCAACTCAAGCCGCTGATTGAACCAGCTTAGTGAGTTGTGGGGCTATCAGTGGTGGGGAGACGGAGGCGCCACTCGTGGCAGTAAACGTTGTAGCGGTTTTGCCGCACAAAGCCGCAAACGGTCATGCCAAAGTCACGAGCGGCGGAAACAGCGAGGGAGCTAGGAGCGCCTACCGCAGCTAGTACGGCAATGCCGGCTACTGCGGCCTTCTGCACCAGCTCGAAGCTAACGCGGCCACTAACTAGCAATACGTGCTCATGCAACGGCAACCATTCTTGCAGCAAGGCCGCCCCAATTACTTTATCGAGGGCGTTGTGCCGGCCGACGTCTTCGCGTAGCAAAAGCAAGTCACCTTCTGGCGAGAACAAAGCAGCGGCGTGCAAGCCACCGGTTTGCTCGAACAACGCTTGAGCGGCCCGTTGCTTGGCTGGCAGTTGATGAATTACGTCGGGGTGAACGTAGGGGCCGTTGGTGGGCAACATGGGGCAAGACGACGCGTGCACAGCATCGATGCTAGTTTTGCCGCAGACGCCGCAGCTGCTGCTGGTGTAGAAATGGCGCTCTAGGCGCGGCAAGTCAGGCATAGCAGTAGGCGCTAGTTCGGCCCGGACTACGTTTTCACGCTCTTCTTCCTTCTCTACATCTGGGCAATAAATAACGCCGTGCAATTCTTGGCGGGTGCGGATGATACCTTCGGTAAGCAAGAAGCCGGCGGCAAGCTCGAAGTCGTGGCCGGGGGTGCGCATGGTAATGGAAAGCGTCCGGTATTCGCGCTGCCCGGTGGGGCCGAAACCGATGCGAATTTCCAACGGCTCTTCCACGGCTAGCACATCGGAGGCCGTGGCTACGTCGTGGTCCTGCACTTTGTGCACCGTTACGTACTCGTAGCTGGTAGGAGGTAGGAAGACTTTCAATTAAAAATAAGAAATTAAGATGTCGGTCCGAAGAGTAGCGGGACAGCACAGAACTCGCAACACATCCTCACAGTTGTTTAACCTTGCGGTACAGATCAAGGTTTAAATGTTGCTTAGGTGAGCAGGTTACTGCGTTGTGCCCGAATACCGCCTATTATTTTCATTGTTACTTCTTTTTCCTGCCGTGCTTACTTCCGAAGAACGCAACCGTTACCGCCGTCATCTGCAACTCCCCGAGATTGGAGAAGCTGGCCAGCTACAACTCAAAAAAGCTCGGGTATTGGTGGTTGGCGCGGGCGGGTTAGGCTGCCCCGTGCTCCAATACTTGGCCGCTGCCGGAGTGGGCACGCTCGGCATTGTAGACGCCGACAAAGTGGAAACCAGCAACTTGCAGCGCCAAATTCTCTACGGCCCTCGCGACCTAGGGCAGTTTAAAGCGGAAGTGGCAGGCCGGGTGGTGCGGCAGCTCAATCCGTTGGTACACACGGAAGTGCACGTATGCCGTGCTACATTAGGCAATGTGCGTGACCTGGTAACTAAGTATGACGTGGTGGTGGATGGGTCTGATAACTTTCCGACGCGCTACTTACTCAACGACGCCTGCGTGAGCTTCAACAAGCCGCTGATATCGGGGGCTATTTACAAGTTTGAAGGGCAGGTTTCGGTGTTCAACTACCAAGGTGGTCCTACGTACCGTTGCTTGTTTCCGCAGCAACCTTCGGGCAGAGAAGCCCCCAACTGCGATGCTACCGGCGTGTTGGGAGTGCTGCCCGGTATTGTGGGTACGGCGCAGGCTTCTGAAACGCTGAAAGTACTACTTGGTATTGGCGAGGTATTGAGCGGACGACTTTGGGTGCTGGATGCGCTGTCGTTTCAAACCCGAGTGATAAAGTTTGCGCGCCGCCCCGAGTCGGCGGCCGTCAACCTGCAATCGGCTAGCCCGGCCGACTACGCTGACTTATGCAGTGTAGGCATAAACGCTATTTCGGCAACGGAACTACAGCAGCAGCTAGAGTCAGAGCATGCGCCTTTCCTGCTGGATGTGCGGGAACCCGACGAGTTTCATAAAAAGCACCTCGTCGGCGCCACGCTGTTGCCGTTGGGTAGCTTAGCCAAAGGAGTAGGTTCTATTCCGCGCCATCATCCGGTGGTGGTGTACTGCCGTTCGGGCCGCCGCAGCACCCAAGCCATCGAACGACTGCAAATTGAATTCGGCTTTGCCAATTTGCTCAATCTAGACGGCGGAATGGAAGCATGGGAAGAACTCGGCGTAGGCGAACAGGTGAAATAGCTCACGGCGCTGCCTGCTACCGGCTCTCTCCGTCCTGACCTTCCTATACTAACCCGACAACGTTTCGCATGCCGCTTACTGCTCCTACCCTACCTACTCGCCCGCGCCTGCGCTTCGACCGCAACGAACTAGCCGGTGCCTTGGGCGACTTGGGTACCGACTTGCCGCTACTGATTGGGGTGTTGGCCGCCTCGGGCGCGGATAGCGCCGGGGTATTGGTAATGTTTGGGCTGATGCAGGTATTTTCAGGCGTTTGGTATGGAATGCCGATGCCCGTGCAGCCGCTTAAAGCGTTTGCTGCCTTAGTTATTGCCCAAAAGATTCCGGGCCGGGTGATTTACGGCGGCGGACTGGCCATTGGCATCAGTATGTTTCTACTCTCGATTACGGGACTTATTGATGCATTGGCGCGGCTGGTACCGAAGCCCGTGGTGCGCGGCATTCAGTTTGGCTTGGCTTTACAGTTGGCCACGCTGGCGCTCAAGGAATATGTGCCCGCCGATGGCTTACCGGGCTATGCACTAGCGGCGGTGGGCTTCACAGTTACGGTACTGCTGCTCGGCAACCGCCGCTGGCCTGCGGCACTGATCGTTATTGCGTTAGGAGTGCTGTATGCTCTTGCTTTCAAACTAGACCTAACCACTGCCCAACGTGCTATTGGCCTGCACTTTCCATCTTGGCACACGCCCGCCACTACCGATATTCTGACAGGTGCGGTACTGCTGGCGTTGCCTCAGATTCCGTTGTCGCTCGGCAACTCTATTCTGGCTACCCGGCAAATAGCCCACGATTATTTTCCAGAGCGCAACTTAACCGTGAAGCAAATCAGCTTCACGTATGCCTTGATGAACCTAGTGAATCCGTTCCTGGGCGGCTTTCCTGTTTGTCACGGCTCGGGCGGCATGGTAGGGCACTATGCGTTCGGTGCCCGTACGGGAGGCTCAGTGGTATTGTATGGCGTGCTGTTTCTGGTGCTAGGCCTGTTTTTCAGCCAAGGATTTCAGCAAGTGGTGCAGATCTTTCCGCTCCCCATTCTTGGGGTTCTGCTTTTGTTTGAATCGTTGACTCTGGCGGCCCTCATCCGCGACCTTGTAGCGGATCGGGCCGGACTATTGCTAGCCTTACTGACCGGTTTACTTTGTGCAGGCTTGCCCTACGGCTATCTAGTAGGACTATTGGTAGGCACTTCCCTACACTATGCCATGCAACGCGGCTGGGTAGGCATTGGTAAGTAAAACCTAGTTTCTGGCGGTCAGTTGGTTAGTAACTTATACTAAGTAATAGTTACAGTAATTGTGAGCGAGCCTGATTCTAATTTTAATCATGCTTTAATAACACCCACCACCATAATTCATCTATGACTTTTATTATATGTGATGATGCACAACCAAAGCCAAAAAACACGATTTTACATCTTAACACACGTTGAGATTAGTTCTTAAAAGCTACTCACCCGTATCAAAACAAGGATTTGACACTAAGTATATAACGAACTTAAATTACGTATTAATACAGTTATAGGGGGGGGTATTTTTGTTGATATTGCAGTATTATAAGCATTCCTCGCCTCCTCCCCATTGCACCTATGAATACTACTCGAGCTTCCTTTTTGGAGAACAAGGAAAAGCGGCAATACGCCGTTTCGTGGGCGTTGCGATTCGCGCAAAATACTTCCTTGGATCCTAGCCCATACGAACGGACGTTGCTTACCCAATTTGTGGAAGGCAGCATGACAATAGACCAAGTGCTCGAGCAACTCGAACAAACTTCTGCCAAGTAGCTCGCCTAAATAGCGCTCATAATGGCGCGAAGGCAAACAATGCTTTTCAAACAAATACCATAAGCAGAAACAACAGCCTCCTAGGCAAGCAACCAGTTGCTGGCTCTAGTGGCTAAGAATACGCTCTATCAGTTGCTGATATACCGCATTGTTGGTCATGTTGTTGTGACCTGCTCCCTCTAGGGTAATAAACTGGTCTTGCGGTTTCAGAGCAGCTTTTAAGGGCAGCGTCAACTGATAGTCGATAACCTCGTCTTGGTCGCCGTGGAAGAGGATAACCGGCGCTTTAACGCGGGGCAGTACTTTGTCAGTAGCCAACGGATAGCGCACCACAAATCCCGGAATCCAGGGGTAATAGTGTCGGGCCATAGCGCGCATACTCGGATAGGGTGCTTGCAGCACTAGCAATTTGGGCTGATGCTGAGCCGCAAGCCACGCCGCCACTCCGGTACCCAAAGAGTAGCCAAGCAGTATCACTTGACTCTCAGGGTACTCTTCAAGTAATTGCTGATAAGCAGTTTCTGCGTCGCTAAGAAACTGCACTTGGCTCTGAATTTGACCGCTGCTCTTGCCGTAACCACGATAGTCAAGCATGAATATATCGTAGCCCAGGCGCGTGTAAAACGGCGCTACCTCTCCCCAACTATCGAGGGCGCCACCGTTGCCATGCAGGTAAAAGATCAGGCCTTTGGAATTAGTGGCCGGGAACAGCAACCCATGCAGCGGAACGCCGTCGGAGGTCTTAATCCACCGCTCCTGAAACGGAACTCCAAACGTAAATTGATAGTCTTTGGCGAGCTTCTGAGGGAAAAATAGTAGCCGCTCTTGCTTGAAATACAGCAACACGCAGACGCCCAAGTAAAGCAATCCTGCTAGCGCAAACAGCGAAATCAGAAACTTCATGGCGACGGCGCTGTCAGGCAGGAGCTATGCAGAAGTAAGTGCGGATACCACGCCCAGGCTCTACCCGCCTATAGTCGACATCGACTCGAAGCTTAGCTGGTGCAAGGGGCGCTGGCGTTCGGCTTCGAACCCATTGGCAGCACGGTGCTGGAAAGCCGACGTCAGGGCCATCACAATTTCTGCGTCGGATGAGCCATTGCGGAGCAGAGCCCGGATGTCGAGTACGCCTTGGTCATAAAGGCAAGTTTTGAGGCCACCCTCGGCAGTAAGCCGAATTCGGTTGCAGGTGCCGCAGAAGGTACGCGAGTAAGCCGCTATAATGCCGACGCGCCCCAAGTGCCCTGCTACCTTATACTCGGATGCTGTAGCACCAGCCTTTCCTACTAATTGCGTAAACGCGCCGAAATACGCTTCTAGGTGCTCCCGAATACGACGGTGGTTCCAAGGCAGAGTGGCAGGCGTGGCCGCATGACTGCCTCCATTGAACGGCATTTCCTCGATAAACCGTACATCAACCGGCAATTCTCGCGTTAGCTCGGTGAGTGGCACTAGGTCTTCGATATTCTGCCCGTCCATCACTACGGCGTTGATCTTCACTTGAATACCAGCCGTGAGCAACGCATAAAACGTGTCCATAACGCGCGGCAACTCGTCGCGGCGGGTGATACGCGCGAAACGGGCCCGGTCCAAGGTATCGAGGCTCAGGTTAACGGACTTCACACCAATGCGGACTAAGTCAGGCACGTAAGGGGCCGTTAGCACGCCGTTGGTGGTGAGGCTAAGGTCGTCGATGCCAGGTAGGGCAGCCAGCCGAGCCATGAAAGGCACTAGGTCGCGCCGTACAAAAGGCTCACCACCGGTGAGGCGCACTTTGCGCACGCCTAGTTTTGCCATCAGGCCCACTAGGCGCTCCATTTCCTCGTAGGTGAGCAGTTCCTGCTTGGGCATGTACTTGATGCCTTCTTCAGGCATGCAGTAGAAGCAGCGCAGGTTGCAACGGTCCGTCACGGCTAAGCGCACGTATTCGAGCGGCCGACCATGGTTATCATATAAAACAGACGAAGCAACAGCAGACATACAAAGTAAGGATTACGCGGATTCTAGAATTTCAGCACGGCCAACGCAGACTTAACGTTTTTTCTGTGAAAACAGTCATTTGTTTTCCACTATGCGTAATCTAACCTTGTAAGGCTTCGATGCTAGTTTCGTGCTAGGCATAACCAGATGTAGCCGCATCTAGTTTGGTCTTTACGTACTGAATGTAGGATATTATGAACTTGAAAATAGCTCTTTTTGGCATTGCCAAAGAAATAGTGGGCCAATCGGTGCTGGAAGTTAATGCGCCAGACGACCAGCCAGTGCAGCAACTGCTCGAACAGCTACGCGCCCAATACCCGGCCCTCGGCCAGCTTAGCAGCCTCGCTGTTGCCGTCAACAACGAGTACGCAACCGACACGCAACGCCTGCACGAGCGAGACGAAATTGCTTTGATTCCGCCAGTGGCTGGTGGCTAACACTGAATCAACGCAATAGCGTAAGCCACTGCTTAGCAACCGCTTAAATTTTCGATTAGCTGCTACTAGTTATTCTTTCTTCCTGCTTGCCTGTTCTTCCTTGATTACCATCGACCTCACCGACCAGCCCATTGATGTATCCGCCGCCCTGCAACTAGTGCAGGCCGACGGCGCCGGGGCGGTTAACACCTTCATCGGCACGGTTCGCAACAAGAGCACCGGCCGCCCCGTTGTTCGCCTCGAATACGAAGCCTACGACAGCATGGCTTTGCACCAGTTGCGCAAAGTAGCTACGCAGGCGCAAGAGCGTTGGCCTATGCTCGAAAACGTAGTAGTTATTCACCGCAAAGGCACCCTCCAAATTGGCGACGTGGCGGTGGTCGTGGCTGTGTCAACGCCTCACCGCGCCGAGAGCTTCGCCGCCTGCCAGTACATCATCGATACCCTAAAGCAAGTGGTGACTATCTGGAAGAAAGAGTTTTATGAAGACGGCGACGTATGGGTAGCCGCCCACCCGTAGCTAAAAGCTAGCCGTTCCCTTAACTGAGGAGTCAGCTAAAGAGTTGAACACTCATTGTTTATTCAGTCCGTCATGCTGAGCGCAGCCGAAGCATCTCGCTCGCCTCGTTGAGTTAGCACTGCAACGTCAGCACGCGAGATGCTTCGGCTGCGCTCAGCATGACCGATATACTTTGGCAACGACATCAACGGTTGGTCATTAATCAAATGCCCCTTCCTGCTTCTCACTAGATACGTAATCTCGTTTGAGAGAAACACCCAGTTTTTAGCTCTGCCCATTTAGCTCCTGCGCGGCGGCTTCTCGCTGCTCGGGGGTATTAATGTTCCGCAGCTCGGCTGGTGCGGGAGGGGCAATAGTTCAATGTCAGAGTTGATGAGGGCTTTGCGGGGACAGGAATAGCCCAAGCTCAGGAAGCGCAATAGTGTGCCATAGCTGCGGGGTTCCCAGATAGTAATAAGCGGCTCGGGCCACTCGTTTTCGGGGCTGCGGTAGGCCGTGGCCATGCGCCCGGCGTGGCGGTGCGCCAGCAAGTGGCTTAGGGTAGCCTCTGTGAGAAAAGGCAAGTCGCAGGCTACTACTAGCCAAGCAGCATCCGGGTCTAACTGAAAAGCCGAGAGTAAACCGCTCATGGGACCTAGCCCTAGAAACGTATCGGGCAGGGGAGCAAGGCCAGCGGCTTCGAGTTCAGCCACTTGGTCGGGGCGGCAAGATACAAGCACGTCTTCACAGAACGGAGCCAACGACCCGGCAGCATAGGCGCGCTGCTCTTGCTGACCATGATATGTGAGGCGGCTTTTGTCTTCGCCCATGCGCTGGCTTCGACCACCCGCCAGTACTAAGCCCCGCACGTACGGGCGTTGCTGTTGCCACTCCTGCAATATAGCGGCGGCAATGGCTTCGGTGTCGGCTAGCGCCAATTGTGGAATGGTAGTATCCTGAAGATGCTCACGCAGATAGTCCGGCAACTCGGTTACACCTTCGGGCAGCAAAATCAGGCGTACATCCGTGAGGCGGTCTAGCTTTTTTTCGAGCGGCTTGGCGGGGTCGAGAATGATGATTTGCTGACGGGCCCGGAAGTGGTTGCCGTTTACCAGCACCAAGCTTTGGTGGTGCATCCACTCCTGCTGCGCAAACTTATCAACGTCGCGGCGCAGATCGAGGCGGCGGAACGTGATTTTATCGGTGAGCTCAACGCTGGCACCAGCTTGCATAATAACGTCGGCGCCTCCGGTGCCTCCCTGAGCGGCATCGTCGCCGGCGGCATGGTCGGCATCCACGTACGCTACGCGCAATACAGGTTCCAGGTGGGGCAAGAGGCGGGTCACCAACTCTTTGATTCGGCCGCAAGGAGCGCCAAGGATAGCCAGCTCGTGGCGGCCGAACTCGCCTAGCGCCGGGCGGGCAAGCTGTGCGTGTTTGCGGTGGGGAGTAGAATCAGTCGGCATGATGGAAGTCTTGTTTGCCACCAGTTTTGCTGAGCAGCCGGGTTTCCTGAATAACGATGTTGTGCGAAAGGGCCTTACACATGTCGTAGATAGTAAGGGCTGCCACCGAAGCGCCGGTTAGGGCCTCCATTTCCACGCCGGTTTTGCCAGTTACGCTGGCGGTGCATTCAATAAGCACGGCATCTGGTGCCTGCACTTCAATCCGCACTTGGCAGTCGTCGAGGCCTAAGGGGTGGCAGAGCGGAATCAGCTCCGAAGTGCGTTTGGCTCCCATGATACCCGCTAGAATAGCCGTTTGAAACACCGGCCCTTTGCGCGTGGGCAAATCGCCATCCTGCACCAAGGACAGGATTTCGGCGCCCACTATCACGCGGCTGCGGGCCCGCGCTACGCGGCGGGTAGCGGTTTTGGCACCTACATCCACCATGGCTGGTTGGCCAGCGGCGTTGAGGTGGGTGAGCTTAGAAGATTCAGACATGAAGACAAAGAAGAGCGTAAGCTCGAAGTGATAAAAGACAGGGGCGTTTTCGCACTACTATTCGTACGCCGGTACGCGCTAGGCATACGGCAAGTTATCGGGTACGTTCCGCTTGCTTGGCTCCAAGCGTCATAGCGCACTCACAACCAACTCAGGCTGTCCCTGGTTACAATTGCCGCCGTAAGCGGAAGCTTCCGCTATATTCGTGCCTATGCTCTCCGTAGAAGAAGCCACTCGCCGCGTCGCGGCCACCATTCAATCGTTGCCTGTCGAGTTTTTGGCGCTGCCTCTGGCTGCGGGCCGCATCCTGCGCGAAGACCTGCACGCCGACCGAGACTTCCCTCCTTTCAACCGGGTCGCCATGGACGGTATTGCCATTCGTTTCGAGGCATTGGCAACGGGCCTGAGCGAGTTTCCAATTGAGCGCATCCAATTTGCCGGCCAGGCCCCCATTCCGCAACTCAACCCACAGGCGGCCACCGAAATCATGACCGGCGCCATGCTCCCCGAGGGTACGGATACCGTCATTCGCTACGAAGACCTCATGTTTCGTACGGAAGAGACTACCGGCCAGCGCTTTGCTACTGTACAAGTGCCGCCACCCCACGCCGGGCACAACGTGCACCCCCGCGCCGCCGACCGCCGTCAAGGTGACTTGCTGTTACCGGCTGGCACGCACTTAGGCGCGGCCGAAATGGCGGTTGCGGCTACCATTGGGGCTAGCACGGTGGCCGTAACACGGCGGCCCAGAGTGGCTGTAGTAAGCACCGGCGACGAGCTAGTGTCCATTGCCGAGCGGCCCCTCCCCCACCAGATTCGTCGTTCCAATGCGCTCATGCTACAAGCCGCCGCCGAGCAGACGGGTGCCATTACGCAGGCGTTTCATTTCAACGATGATGTAGCCATCCTGCAACAGAATCTACCGGTTCTCTTAACTGAGTATGACGCTGTGATACTCAGCGGGGGCGTATCGAAGGGCAAAGCCGATTTCTTGCCGGAAGTGCTGCGCGAACTTGGCGTAGAGCAAATTTTTCATGAAGTGCAGCAGCGGCCTGGCAAACCGTTTTGGTTTGGCCAGAGCCCTGGTGGCGCTGTCGTGTTTGCGCTGCCCGGCAATCCGGTTTCCACTTTCGTGAATTTCTATCGGTACGCGCGGCCTTGGCTGCTCGGAGTGCAGCAACCAACTGCTGCGTACTTGGCCGAAGCGGGCCCTGTACCGGCCGTGCTTGCCGTTGATGTTAGCTTTCGGCCCAAGCTCACGCATTTCCTGCTGGTCCGGCTAGAATATGCCCGCAACGGCCAGTTGCTAGCCCATCCCGAACGAGCCGGTGGTTCCGGCGACTTAGCTAGTTTGTTGGCTAGCAATGCGTTTCTTGAGTTGCCACCCGAGCAAGAGCTATTTGCTGCTGGTGCTGTGCTGCCCGCATGGCGGTTTCGGTAGATTCGGTAGGGTAATGTTCACCGTTTTTGCGCGACCAATTTCACTAACCGTTGGGTTTCCAAGGAAAAGTCGGCAACTCCGAGTGGTTCTTCGTAGCGCAAAACCTGGAAGCCGGCAGCAGCATAGCAGTTTTTCAGCTCATCGGTTGCAAAGCCGATTTCCTGACCGGGCTTGATTCCGCGTGCTCGATTGACGTCGGTGTGGAAGTTCTCGAACACAAGCAAGCCCCCGGGCTTGAGTGCCGCGTGTGCCTGCGCTACATGGGTTTCCTCATCGGCGTAGCAAAGCACAACAAGGTCCCACTCATTGGTGCCCCACGAGTAGGCAGCTACATCTTGCTCGATAGTAGTGAGGAAAACGCCTGCTTGCTGGGCCCGCTGGCGGGCAAAAGCCAACGCTTGCTCGGCATAGTCAACGCCGGTTACCTGCCAGCCGTGTTGGGCCAGATAAATGGCATTGCGTCCTTCGCCCATGTTCACGTCCAACGCCTTACCGGTTGGGCGGCCACAAATGGCTTCCATTAACAGTGCGTTAGGCTGAGCGTTAAAGCGCGTACGGCGCCACGTGGCATCAAGCAAAAAATGATTCCAGCGGCCGCGCTCGTATTCTTGTTGCTGAGCGGGGGTAGCATCCGGCAAGAGCGCCGGATAATTTGTTGTTGGTGGCAAGAAGGCTGACTCTTGATTTGGATTGTCCGTCCCTAAAGCTCCTGTTTGATTGATGCCAACGGAAGGTATTTTCATAGGAAACAGCTTGTGTTGCTATAGCGAAATCACACGGCGTTGGCACCAAATTTAAGGCCTTGAATAATAAGCGGTTGGATCACTGCTTAGGCCTCGAAATCTAACCCACACTGAAAGCAGTGGCACTGCGGCTTCTCCGGCGACATTATCCAGAGGCGAAGCTTTGTGAGCAAACTATCATTGGGCTCGGGCTCTTGGCGGCAAACCACATCGGTGTGGTGGCAGCGAGGGCAGCGGATAACTTCCGACGCAGCATCGGTTTCGTCGGTGGCGGGCAGGGCTTGCATAGCCGCTTGGTCGGGGTACAGCAGTTCCTGCGCAGCGGCTAGGTCGCGGCGGCGGACGTGCAGGCGTACTCCGCCGGAAATAGGCCCATACGGCCGATTCTCGTTGCTAATAAAACAGGGGATATCGGCAGCTTCCAACTGGTTTTTAGCCAGATGCGCCGATATAGCGTTGGCGAAAGACGCCAGCTGAATGATAGATTCGTCGGCAGGCTGGTCGGACATGTTGCAGGTGCAGGTAGGTTTCAGACAAAACAAAAGAAGCACCCAAATGAGTGCTTCTTTCATCTAGTAAGTATTTTATTGTAGAAGCTAGTCTACAGCCGGCGCTACTTAAACAGCGCCAGTGCTTTGATAAAAGTTTGGGTGACGCCCCAAGCAAGCGGAATACCAACAAAGAGCCAGGCTATTGCCACCGCAGCACCAGAGCTAGGCGTATCATTCGGCGTATTGGAAGAAGTATGCTCCATAAGATGAATTGATTACAGTGAAGAAACAGGGAACAGCCGCTTGCTTACGCTGCTACTTTTTTGGCGGCTTCTTTCTCGAAATACTTTTCTGCCACGGGCCGCACCAAGAAGTTGGCAATCAACCCAATCACGAGTAAACCGGCCATTGTGTAAAACACCGATTGGTAAGCGGCTGCTCCTGCCAAGCCTTTGGCCTTAGCGCTCGTGTGGAGGTAGTTGACTATCACCGGGCCAAGCACGCCAGCCGTACTCCACGCCGTCAGCAACCGTCCGTGAATAGCCCCTACCTGCATCTTCCCAAACAAATCGGACAGATATGCTGGAATAGTAGCGAAGCCGCCCCCATACATACTCAGAATCACGCAGGCCACTACCACAAACAGCGTAAGCTGCGCGCCTTCCCCAGAGTGGGCACCAACGCATAGAGCAGAATTCCCAAGCCGAAGTAGATGGCATACGTAGGCTTACGCCCTAGTTTATCGGAAGCTGACGACCAGAAGAAGCGGCCCAGTAGGTTAAACAAGCTCAGTAGTCCTACAAAGCCCGCCGCTGCTGCTGCCGTTACTCCTCGCCCAGAACCCATAGCTGTATCAGAGAAGGTTTCTTGAATCAAGGGCGAAGCCGTTTCGAGCACGCCGATACCGGCCGTTACGTTCATGCACAACACCACCCAGAGCAGCCAGAACTGCGGCGTTTTAATGGCGTTGTCGGCCGTTACGTTACCAGTAGTAATAAGAGCGTTATGCTCGTTGGAGGGCACGTAACCAGCCGGCTTCCAGTCATCGGCTGGTACCCGAATAGACCAAACGCCGAACTGCATAAACAACAGGTAAATCAAACCCATTACTAAAAATGTAGGCGCTACTCCTTGGGGGCAGTGTCTTTGAACCGGTCCATGAGGGCTACGGCCAATGGCGAGCCAATCATGGCGCCGCCACCGAAGCCCATAATGGCCATACCCGTTGCCACGCCTCGCCGGTCGGGGAACCACTTGATAAGGGTACTGACTGGTGATATGTAGCCAATACCTAGCCCAATTCCGCCCACAAAGCCATAGCCAAAATATACCAGCCAAATGCTGTGTAAGTGCACGCCTAGCGCAGCAATAAAGAATCCGCCGCCGAAGCATAGTGCCGCCGCCATCATGGCTTTGCGCGGACCTACTCGCTCCAACCATTTCCCAAAAACCGCTGCTGATAACCCGAGCAAGACAATAGCAATAGAGAAGATAACACCGAGTTGGCCAGGGGTCCAGTCGGTAGGTGCAGGTGCATCCGGGTTGCCACTAACAAGGGCGCCGAGCGGCTTTTTGAACACGCTGAATGCGTATGCTTGTCCAATGGCCAAGTGAATAGCAAGTGCAGCAGGTGGTACCAACCAGCGGTTGTACCCCGGGCCAGCCACAGTGCGGCTACGGTCCAGTAAAGAAGATTCTGCCATGCGAAGCGGTGGGTTTGATGAGAGATAGTAGGAACGGCTCTTCTCAGAGGCAATTCAGAAGTGTTTACCTGAACTGAGAATGAGGAAGATATCGGCTTTTACGCCGAATACTTTTAAACGTCCAACTATTTTTTGCTAAAAACCTATAGTCTAATACACTTGCTTTCCTTTGTTTCGTGTACCTACCCTTATTGCAGCTTCCGAGGGCATTATTTGTCTTCCAAGGCAGCTTGTTTTAGTAGCCAACCCTTTGGGCCTTTTGCACGAGTTTGCTTCAGAAAGACCTTAAGCCCGCGCGTCATGGCCTGCGCCATTTGCTGTTGAAAAGCTGGGTTTGTGAGGCGCTGCTCATCGGCTGGGTTGGATACGAAAGCTGTTTCCACTAACGCATTAGGGTATTCAGTGGGCCCGTTCAGGCCGAAGTTGAAATTACCTACCAGTCCCCACCCTGCCAGCCCAGTACCCTGCATCTGTTTGTAGAGCGCCGCCGCCAGTGGCCGAAACGCCACATAACGGTAGAAGGCGCTGGTCCCCTGCACGGTTGTGTTGCCCGCTGAGTTGACGTGGATGCTCACCAACAACGCAGGTCGGGGCTGGCGCAGCAGGGTTACCCGGTCACTTATTTCAGCACTAATATCAGCTTCGCGGGTCATTACTACACGGGCCCCGGCTTGCTCTAACTCTTGGCGTAGCTTCTGGGCAATGGCAAGCGTTAGGTCTTTCTCCCGGGCGCCACTGGCTCCCGTAGCACCTACGTTGGTACCGCCGTGGCCCGCATCAACAGCCACAAGCAGGCCGCGCAGCCGAAGCTTAGCAGGCGGGCGAGACACTTGCACCACTAGCGTGTTGCCCTGGTAGCCAAGGTGGTACCCCCAGCTTTGGCGGTGACGCAACGGGAGTACCAACCGAAACACATCGGGCTGCGGCTGCTCGTAATAAACGGCTCCTAACTCCTGCAAACCCGTGCGCTGGGTTATCCAATTGGTATTGGAAGTAGCGCCAAACACATCCACCACTAGCCGCGTTGGGTTTTCAAGTAGTTGAGTACGATAAGGAAGCCTTGCGCTGAGCGGCACTCGCACATAGTCATACAGTGAGTCGCCCTGAACGCTCCAGGAACCAGTGAGAGAAGTAGGCACAAAGTTGCCGGGCGGTAGCAACCGTACTACGTTCTGTGGTACCCAAGCGTGCTGGCCCGTCGCGAGTTGCACGCGGTACAGTTCGCCCACACGGCCTGTGAGGTGGAGCACCACCAACGAATCAAGGTAACCAAGCTTGGCGCCACCCAGCCGGTCCTCCCCCAACCCATAGTTTAAGTACGCTAAATCGCTGCGGGTTACGGCGAGCTGGGGTTCATTATGATTCAAAAACCGGACGGTGTTTCCGCTGAATCCGACTTCCAGTACACTGTCCGGCGTCAGAACTTGCACCTCAATGCGTCGGTCGTTTAGCGTGTCGCCGGGCTGCACTACGTAGGTGCCTTGGTATACCCCAAACTTGCCTTGCGCCTGAGCCGGAGTTAGTTCAACAAGGGGCTGCCCGTTAAGAAATGAAGCCTGAACGCCGGGTTGGGCGATGAGGCGCACTTGGAGTCGGTCGCCGGGGCTTAGCCACTGGTTGACTGCCGGCACCGTTTCAACTGCCGAGATACTAGATGATGGATTTTGTGCATGCCCTGCAAAAACCGTTAACACCCCAATGCTAGCAAAGAGCATTACCCGACTGAAATCTGAAACTCGTCTTAGCATACTTCATATCTAACCTCACTTCCTAAACGCAGAAGCCCCGCGTAGGGCGGGGCTCAGCATACAAAAAGCTACTTCTACTAAGGTTGTTTCACTGCCTCGCCTAAGTCTTTCACATCGCGGCGTGTTTCAAGGGCCGTAAACTCCGTTTGCAAAGCTCTGATGTGCAACTCGTCGCGGCCTTTGATGTCGAGCCGAATAGCGCGGAATTGCGCATTGAGGCGGCGGCTAATGGCCGTGGCATAATCCCAATCGCGCTGTGTCCACTGCCGGTGCCGGGCCCGCACCTGTTGCATAAACTGCACAAAGGCTGGTTCAACGGTGGTAGGTGTCAGTTGTTCAATGGCAGCATAACGGCCCAACAGCTGATTGGTGAACGTAGCCGTTGCCGTTTCGTTGAGGGGCTGGCGGGTACGAGCGCGCGAAACAGAATCGAAGCGGGCTGCCCGCCGGCCGGCCACACGGAGCTTGGCCGCAGCCCGGTTGGCAGCAGTGTCGAGTTTGCGGGCTTCCTGGCGTACTATTTCCTGCCGCTCGCGCGGTGTAGAATCGCAGGCGGTAAGGACAAGGGCTCCAAAACAGGAAATAACCAGTGGGCGGAACAAAGAGAGCAGTTTCATGGCTCCAATGTACGCAACCTAACCAGGTAAAGTGTGCGGCAATACGCAGTAGTGATGTTGAGGAGTGCATAGAAGAGTCGTTCGCCCTCAGCTTCTATCCTGCCGCTCCTACTACCAACGCGGTTCTTACTTGGCTTTCTCTAGCCGGAACGTAAAGGGCAATTGATACAGAACCGGAACAGCCCGACCAGCTAAGCGAGGTGCAATCCATTGCGGTGGAATGCTTTGACTGAGGCGCAATGCTTCTTCGTCGCAGCCGCCACCAATGCCATTCAGTACCTTGTGTTTCGAAGCGCGGCCCAAAGTATCGATAGCAAACTCTATCAGGACGCGGCCCTGAATATTGCGGTTCTGCGCTTCCTGCGGGTAAGTGAGCTTGCTCATATACGCAGCCAATGCGGCTTCACCACCAACGTAAAGTGGGGGCTGCTGCACATTAGTACGAGTCCACTCTCCCGGCTTTATTTCCACATCATACGGTTTATCCTCGATGGGCCGGTAGAATACCAACTTTTGAGCAGTGTGGTCGTAGCGCTGTACTAATACTTGGCGGCCGTCGCGGGTGTAGCTATAGTATTCCCATACACCTACTTTCTGGCCTTTCTCTATCATACCACTTTCATATTCGGTTGTGCGTTGCTTCTGCGCTTGCGCAGGAGCAGCCAACGCCAGCATAGTACAGCTTACCAGTAGTGTATACAAGTGTTTCATAGAATGGGTAAGGTGAAGTCACTGCACTGCTTGTGGGGAATCAACAAACGCTGCAACGAGTAATTTTTTATCGTTTAAATACAAATAATTTGCATATCACTTTGCCGCGTAAATTCATTGATTTTCATTGTAAT
The DNA here is from genome assembly GCF_022921055.1 of Hymenobacter volaticus. Taxonomy (GTDB): domain Bacteria; phylum Bacteroidota; class Bacteroidia; order Cytophagales; family Hymenobacteraceae; genus Hymenobacter; species Hymenobacter volaticus. The sequence continues at coordinate 5,854 of NZ_CP095061.1, read as the reverse complement.
TTGCTCGTATACAGATTTAAAAAGCAAAAGCAATGCATCTATAGAATTGCTACAGAAAAGCGAATTTCCGGAAATATACAAATACTATATCAACCCACAATAGTACACCAGTGGATTACTCCTCTGACTCGTTCAATCGATTGCGCAACTCGTGGAGTTGCCCTTGTATGCCCGGCCAATGAGGACAAAGCTGTTCTAGTCTCACTAACACCCGCAGCAGGCCCCGGTCGTCGGCAAGGGTGCGCAACATACTGGCCCAGCCCGACAGCGCGCCAAAATGGCGAGGCTCCCGGCGCAACGTCTCGCGGATGTCGGCTAAAGAAGCGCGGTACTCGCCACGCAGATAATACGCCGTGGCGCGCTTGTTCCAACCTTCGGCATAAGTTGGCTGCAGTTCAATTAGAGTAGTGAAATCGGTGATGGCCTGCGTGTAGTTGCCCGCTGACAGGGCGCGCATGCCTGCTTCCAGGTGTTTGTCTAGTAGGTGCTCGCCGGTGGTAAGCCAGAGTTGCCAGATGCCGCTCTGCAAGGTTTCTATTTCCATGGGGGTCGTGGCTTCCCGCAGGCGCACGAATAGCTCATCAAGAGTCGACATAGTGGAGTAGTAAGTAAAAACAGCGCGCCAGACAGTGCGGCGCGGAGAGCTTCTTTGTACGAGACTGTGGAGATTCGTATTGAATATCCGCTTCTCTAAAAGAGATTCTCCGCGCCGCACTGTCTGGCGCGCTGGATTAGTGTGCTTAGGAGCCTAGAATAGTTCTTGCGCTACCCGCCGAATTGCTTCCGACTTGCCCATGCTGTAGTAGTGCAAGCTCGGTACGCCATGCGCCATCAATTCCTTGGACTGATTGATGCACCATTCAATGCCGACTTGCCGAGCGGCATCATTGTCGCGGCATTGGCTGATGGCTTCTACCAGCGGCTCGGGCAGGTTCAGGAAGAACGTGCGCGGCAGCATGGTGAGTTGGCTCTTGGTGGTGAGGGGCTTCAGGCCCGGAATGATAGGCACCGTGATACCGGCCTCGCGGCAGCTCTTCTCGAACTTAAAGAACTGCTCGTTGTCGAAGAACATTTGCGTGACGATGTAGTCGGCGCCCCGGTCTACCTTATGGCGCAGGTAGCGGATGTCGGCTCCGTAGTTGGGCGCTTCGAAGTGCTTTTCGGGGTAGCCAGCGGTGCCGATGCAGAAATTGGTAGCCCAAGTGTCGTCCTGCTTCTCATCCAAGTACTCGCCGTGGTTCAGCGACTTCACCTGCCCTATCAGGTCACTGGCGAAGGCGTGCCCATCGGGGTGCGGCTTGAACGTGCCCTCCGATTTGATTGGGTCGCCGCGCAAGGCTAGTACCGAATCGATACCAAGGAAGTGCAGGTCGATGAGGGCGTTTTCGGTTTCTTCTTTCGAGAAGCCGCCGCAGATAAGGTGAGGCACCGTATCAACATCGAAGCGGTTTTTGATGGCCGCGCAAATGCCTACCGTACCCGGGCGCTTACGCACCGTTTTCTTCTCCAAAAACCCGTTCGGATGCTGCCGGTACACATATTCCTCGCGGTGATACGTTACGTCAATGAACGGGGGTTTGAACTCCATCAGCGGCTCGATATTGCTGAATAGGTTCTGGATGTTTTCGCCCTTGCGCGGCGGCAATACCTCGAAAGAAAACAGGGTTTTGCCGTTGGCGCGAGTGATATGGTCGGTTACTTTCATAGGGTGGGCCCCGCTTTCCGCTCTCCCATGTAGGGAAGAGCGGAATAATTCGGGTATAACGTAGGACTTAGCGTTGGCTAAGCGCAGTAAGAAGTATGGTGTAAGATTACCCGCCGCAAAAGCAGGAATATGAAGCGTGAGTTTACAGCGCGGTTACGGGCACCGATGTAGGGTCGTAATTCAGGTTCGGCATCAACCAACGCTCTAGCTCCGGCAGTGGCATGTTCTTGCGCTGCGCAATATCCGCCACCTGGTCGGCTCCAATCCGGCCTAAGCCGAAATAGCGCGAATCGGGGTGCGCATAATACAAGCCGCTAACCGACGAGGCCGGATACATAGCCAAGTTTTCAGTGAGCCGAATACCGGTTTTGTTTTCCGCGTCGAGCAACTGGAAAAGCGTGATTTTCTCGGTGTGGTCGGGGCAGCCAGGGTAGCCGGGCGCCGGACGCACTCCTTTGTACTTCTCCTGAATCAAGTCTTCGTTGGAAAGATTCTCGGCCGGATCGTAGCCCCAGAACTCTTCCCGCACGCGCTGGTGCAAGCGCTCGGCAAAGGCCTCGGCCAAACGGTCGGCCAGAGCCTTCATCATGATGCTAGAGTAATCGTCGTGCTCGGCCTCGAACTTCTCGAGGTGCTTCTCAATCCCGATACCCGCCGTGACGGCAAAGCCCCCGATGTAGTCGGCCCGACCGGTTTCCAGCGGCGCCACGAAGTCGGAGAAAGCTAGGTTAGGCACGCCAGCGGCTTTCTCGCTCTGCTGACGCAGTGTAAAGAACTCGGTAGCTACTTCGGTACGACTGTCGTCTTTGAACACCTGCACCGTGTCATAGTCCACCGTGTTGGCGGGCCAGAAACCTATTACGGCGCGAGCCGTGAGCAATTTCTCGTCGATGATGCGCTTGAGCATGGCTTGCGCATCGTTGAAGAGTTGGGTAGCGGCTTCGCCTACATTCTCGTCGGTGAGGATGCGCGGGTAGCGCCCTTTCAGCTCCCAAGTTTGGAAGAAAGGCGTCCAGTCGATGTAGGTGGCTAACTCGGCCAAGTCGTAGTCTTCCAGAGTTTGAGTGCCCAAGAAGTTCGGCTTCACGATAGGCGTGGTTTCCCAATCGGCTTTGAAGCCGTTTTCGCGGGCAGCCTCGATGCTGAGGTAGTTCTTATCGCGCTGGCGCCCGGCGTAGTCTTCCCGCAACTGACGGTACTCATCGCGCACAGTGCGAGCGTATTCGTCTTTGGCAGAACCGAGCAAACCAGCAGCAACTCCCACACTGCGCGACGCATCGTTCACGTGCACCATCGGCCCGGAATAATTGGGCGCCACCTTCACGGCAGCGTGCAGGCGGGAAGTGGTAGCACCACCAATGAGCAGGGGCAGCTTCAAACCGCGCCGCTCCATTTCCTGCGCCACGTACACCATCTCATCAAGGCTCGGCGTAATCAGGCCGCTTAGTCCGATAACGTCTACTTCTTGCTTCACGGCTTCGTCCAGAATTCTTTCCAGAGGCACCATTACGCCCAAGTCCACAATGTCGAAGTTGTTGCAGGCCAGTACCACACCCACAATATTTTTGCCGATGTCGTGCACGTCACCTTTCACGGTAGCCAGCAAGATCTTACCCGCCGTTTGGCGTTCCGACCCTTGCTTGTCGGCCAGCAGGTAGGGCTCCAAGTAAGCCACAGCTTTCTTCATCACCCGCGCCGATTTCACTACCTGCGGCAGGAACATCTTACCGGCGCCAAACAGGTCACCGACCACGTTCATACCGGACATCAGCGGGCCCTCAATCACCTCCAGCGGACGATTTACTTGTTGGCGGACCTCCTCAGTATCTTGGTCAATGAACTCGGTGATGCCACGCACCAGCGCGTGCTGTAGGCGCTCTTGCACCGGCAGGCTGCGCCACGCATCGGCCACCACTTCCACCTTGTCTTTCTGCTTCACCGTTTCGGCGAAGTCAACGAGGCGCTCGGTGGCGTCGGGGCGACGGTTGAGCAGCACGTCTTCCACTAATTCCAGTAGGTCTTTCGGCACTTCATCGTACACGGCCAGCTGGCTCGGGTTTACGATGCCCATATCCAGGCCAGCTTTAATGGCGTGGAACAGAAATGATGAGTGCATGGCTTCGCGCACCACGTCGTTGCCGCGGTACGAGAAGCTGATGTTGCTGACGCCGCCGCTGGTGAGGGCGCCGGGCAGGTTTGCTTTGATCCAACGAACCGATTCAATGAAGTCCAGCGCATAGTTGCGGTGTTCCTCCATGCCAGTGCCCACGGTCAGGATGTTGGGGTCGAAGATGATGTCTTCGGCGGGGAAGCCGACTTCGTTGACCAGAATGTCGTAGCTGCGCTTACAGATTTCGATGCGCTTCTCGTAGGAATCGGCCTGGCCATTCTCGTCGAAGGCCATCACCACCATGGCCGCACCGTACTGCCGCACCGTGCGGGCACGCTCTTTAAATACTTCCTCGCCTTCCTTAAGCGAAATAGAGTTGACGATACTCTTGCCTTGCACGCACTTCAGACCCGCTTCGAGTACGCTCCATTTCGAGGAGTCGATCATCACCGGCACCCGTGAAATGTCGGGCTCGGAGGCAATCAGGTTGAGGAAGGTGGTCATGGCCTGCTCGGAATCAAGCATGCCTTCGTCCATATTCACGTCGATAATTTGAGCACCGCCTTCCACTTGGTCGCGAGCCACTTGTAGGGCTTGCTCGTAGGCACCCGTGCGGATGAGGCGGGCAAACGCGCGGCTACCCGTCACATTGCACCGCTCGCCCACGTTCACAAAGAGGCTTTCGTCGGTGATGCCGAAGGGCTCTAGACCACTTAGGCGGGTAGCGGGTGCCACCTCCGGCAGAGGGCGTGGCTCGTACTTATCCGCCAGCTTGGCTAGCTCGGCTATATGCTGAGGAGTGGTACCGCAGCAGCCGCCCACCACGGTCACAAGCCGGTCGGAGAGGTAACTTTCTACTACGTCCGCAAATTCCTGTGCCGACTCGTCGTAGCCGCCGAAAGCGTTGGGCAGACCCGCGTTGGGGTAGGCCGAAACATGCACGTCGGCAATGCGGCTGAGCTCCTTCACGTACACTTTCAGCTGGTCGGCACCAAGGGCGCAGTTTAGGCCCACGCTCAGCAGCGGTAAGTGACGGATAGAATTCCAGAAAGCTTCCACTGTCTGCCCCGACAAGGTGCGGCCCGAAGCGTCGGTAATCGTGCCCGAAATCATAACGGGTACCACCCGGCCACCTTCGTCGAAGAACTTCTGCACCGCGTAGAGCGCCGCTTTAGCATTGAGCGTATCGAAGATGGTTTCGATAAGCAGCGCATCGGAACCGCCATCAACAAGGCCGCGCACCTGCTCGTGGTAAGCGGTGGCCAGCTCATCGAAGGTCACGGCGCGAAAGCCCGGCCGGTTCACGTCGGGCGAAAGGGAGGCAGTACGGTTGGTGGGTCCAACGGCGCCTGCCACAAAGCGGGGCTTGGCCGGATTCTGCGCCGTAAACTCGTCGGCGGCTTCCTTGGCTAGGCGCGCCGATTCATAGTTCAGCTCATACACAATGTCCTCGAGTCCGTAATCGGCCTGCGCGATGGTGGTACCACTAAACGTGTTGGTTTCCACCATGTCGGCCCCGGCGGCGAAATACTCGGCGTGAATGCCCTTGATAATATCGGGGCGGGTCAGGCTGAGCAGGTCGTTGTTGCCCCGCAATGGTTTGGGGTGGTTGGCAAAACGGGACCCCCGAAAGTCTGCTTCCTCCAGCGGGTGCCGCTGAATCATGGTGCCCATGGCGCCGTCGAGCACCAGGATGCGCCGTTGCAGAATATCGTAAAGCGGGGAGTCGGGACAGTGGGTTTTCATATATTTCTCTTTACAGAATGCCGTCGTTGAACCAGCTCATCCAGAAAGAGAAAACTGCGGGTGCAGGTTCCGTACTTATCTTCTTCCGTCGCAGAAGTAGGACGAAATGGGAGTTGGCACCTTGTTTTACTCAGGTTGCCAAGACGTCGTAGGGCCCAATCCCTCAGTCTTTCTGGATAAGTAACCTAACAAATGTACAGCAGGAAAATTTGAATTTCAATTCAGGCACATTACAACGCACGTTTAACTGCACATTTCTTATAATTCCTTTTTATGAAGCGTATATAGAGCTA